>CAJJAQ010000167.1 GCA_905182095.1 uncultured Pseudomonadales bacterium
ACAGGCCTTTTTGCGCTGCACCATTACGGTCTTCGTCAAAAATTTGCGCGGTGAAGTTGGCGCGAAAGTTTTCTCGAGGCTCGTAGAGCACGCGCACACGACCAGATACGCTGTTGGCGTCGTCGAGGTCCTGACCCAGAGTCAGGTTATCGGTGAAGCCGTCGCGGCTATTGGAAATTATTGACGCACGCACTGCCAAGGTTTCAGTTAAGGGCAGATTGTATGCTGCACGAACTTTTACCAAGCCGTAATCGCCAAGGGTCAAGTCCGCCTTGCCGAAACTGTCATCCACTGTAGGGGCTTGGGTAATGACATTAATCGCCCCGCCAGTTGAGTTCTGGCCAAACAGCGTGCCCTGGGGGCCACGTAAAACTTCAATGCGCTCTAAATCCAAAAAGTCGGTTTGCAGAGCGAAGGGGGAAGCCACATATATGCCGTCTAAGTGATAAGACACTGATGGATTCGCAATGGCGTTTTGGTTGGCTTCATTGCCCACGCCACGAATGGTAATGACTGTTTTAAAGCCCTCATTCTTAGCAATGTTTACGCCAGGGGCGATGGCGCTAAGGTCGACAAATGAGCTTATCTGTTGAGTATCTAAATCATCGCCATCAAGGACAGTAATCGCCTGAGATAAATCTTGCAGACTTTCACTGCGTTTTTCTGCGGTGACCAACACCTCTTCAAAAACAAGCGTGGAACTTTCGGCGACCGCACCGCCAGAGAGCGTTGCAGCAATTGCAACAGATAGAGTTGAGAGCGATATACGCGAAGAAATCATGCAAGTCCTTTTTATAGTTATCTATTAATTATGTAAAGCTGAAGGTCATCTTGGTCCGCAATGGGGCAAAAGTTGCCCTTCGAACGAAAAGCGAACCAAAAACGCATCGTTGCGACGCGTTAAGGCGCGGAATTTTAACTTTTTACAGTGTGCTCTGACAATGAATATTGAAAAGCAATTACCTTGCCAGCAATTTATAAATCACAATTTCAAATTCTTGGTTAGATGCCAACTTTGAGTTGCAGTAAGGTTACCTGGACCGCGCAACTGGGCCGCGCAACTTCTTGGCTATTCGCCCTACAAGACCCTGCAAACACAATGCCCCCGCAAATTAGCGCATTCGCCATATGCGGCTTTGTGGGTATGATAGCGCGCTTACAATTGGCTGGCACAAGATCAGCAATTACGGCACCTGGCCGAAACCTATTACCCAGAACGGAACTACATCAATGAACGCATTGCTGGATCGAATATTCAAACTTCAAGCGCATGGCACCACGGCGAGCACTGAAGTGGTGGCTGGCATGACTACGTTTATTACTATGGCCTACATCATTTTTGTCAATCCGCAAATGATGGCTGCTAGCGGTATGGACCAAGGTGCCAGCTTCGTAGGCACCTGTTTAGCTGCCGCGCTGGCTTGTTATTTTATGGGGCTGTACGCCAACTGGCCGGTGGGGATGGCACCGGGCATGGGGCTCAATGCCTTTTTCACCTACACCGTTGTCGGCGAAATGGGCTACAGCTGGCAGATCGCTTTAGGTGCTGTGTTTTTAGCTGGCATCTTATTTGTTCTCATGAGCGTCACACGTATGCGCCGTTGGATGCTGGACAGTATTCCTTTCAATATGCGTATTGCCATGGGCGTGGGTGTTGGGCTGTTTGTTGGCTTTATTGGTCTGAAGAGCGGCGGCATTATTGTGGCAAATAACGCTACCTATTTATCCTTGGGCGACCTCACCAAGCCTGAAACTTTTTTGGCTGCCATCAGCTTTTTATCTATCGCCATTCTCTCCATGCGCAAAATCCCAGGCGCTATTATTATCGGTATTCTGGGCACAACTATTACCGCCGCAGCGCTAGGCCTTGTGCAGTTTAATGGTTTGGTCTCAGCGCCACCCAGCCTTGCGCCCACCTTTATGCAGTTAGATATTCTTGGCGCTCTTGATGTGGCTATGGCCAGCGTCATCATTGCTTTTTTGTTCGTCAATCTATTCGATACCGCAGGCACTCTCTTAGGGGTGGCTAGCCGTGCTGGGTTGATAAATGAAAAGGGCGAAGCGGAGAATATGGATCGCGCACTCAAGGCAGATAGTAGTTCAAGCGTCCTAGGGGCGTTTTTTGGTTGTGCGCCAGTAACCAGCTATGTGGAAAGCTCAGCCGGAGTTGAAGCTGGTGGTCGCACAGGTCTCACCGCGGTAGTGGTGGGTACGCTATTTCTTCTGGCAATTTTCTTCTCGCCGCTAGCGGCAATGGTGCCTGCTTATGCAACGGCTGGCGCTCTGGTTTATGTTGCCATACTCATGCTTGGCGGCATGGAGGCCCTTGACTGGTCAGATACTACCGAGGTGTTACCCGCCTTGGTCACCATCATTTTAATCCCGCTATCGTTTTCCATTGCCAACGGCATAGCACTAGGGTTTATCACCTATGTAGCGGTCAAACTATGCACCGGTAAGCGCGCAGATATCACCTTAGGCGCATGGTTTTTAGGCGCAATATTTTTGGCAAAATTCACCTTTCTCTAAGCGTTAGTGCAGGCCCGTGGCGAAGCCCGGAGATTCTATACCTGCGCCGCCCAGGGCTAAACAAAAGAGCCTAAAGCTTAAAGCGAGAATATTTGGGAGCGCACAGCAGATTAGATATTTGCGCCCTCGCCACACTTGGCAAGCTGGCGTTAGCGCGCCTTATGCAAATGCTTGTGGGCCGATCTGAGCAACACTTTTTCGGCCGAAAAATAGACTTGGGCATTACCACTATTTCTCTGCGGCAGACCTAGACAAAACCCACCTGTTAACACCTCTAACCGCGCGGGAGCATGCTTGGCCCAGACGCCTCTATGGTGACTAAAAGCAGACTTCACGTGTGAATTTTTTAGCCAAAATTTTGTGTACACTACGACTTCCATCACTATCTAAACGGGCGTGGGGTATGGGTTTTATTAAGTCGTTTTTTGCCGTCGTTTTTAAGCTGATCATCTTAATCGGGATCTGCACAGCACTGTTTTTGTATGCCATGAAATTTGCTGACGGGCCTTGGGAAGTTGTGCAAGGTGGCGCGTTCAGTACTGGCGAATTAGTCAGCGGGGAACCAGATTGGTCGTTTGTTAAAGACAAAGACACGGTGGAGTTTCAACTACTTGAACCGGTGAGTTCTCGCACCACTTGGATCATGGAACATGAAAACCGCATATTCATTCCGTCGGGCTACATGCTTACGGACTACGGCAAGATCTGGAAGCAATGGCCCATCCATGCAGAAAAAGACGGTCGCGCCATTTTGCGCGTTGACGGCAAACTTTATCAGCGCAATTTAGTGCGGATCAAAAGTGATCTCATTTTGCCTTCAGTACTGGCTGAGCTGAGCCGTAAATATGCAGGTGGCGCAGCCATGTCGGTTAATGATGTAACCAGCGGTTCGCTGTGGATCTTTGAACTAGTAGAGCGGTAAATATGACTTCAGAACAAAAAGCACACCAAGCCCTAACTGGCCTGCGCATTCTTGATTTCACTCAAGTCTTAGCGGGGCCATTCGCTACCCAGCAATTGGCACAAATCGGTGCTCAAGTGATCAAAATTGAGCAACCGGTTACTGGCGACATGACTCGGGGACTTATGTCTGCCTCTAGTGACGGTATGTCGCCATCGTTTTTGACCTGCAACTTGGGTAAGCGCAGCTTGGCCATAGACCTTAAGCACCCCAAGGCTAAAGAGGTGATCTTTAAACTGGTGAGCCAAGCAGACGCCGTGGTGGAAAACTTTAAGCCGGGGACAATGGAGCGCCTAGGTTTTGGCTATGAAGCAATTAAGGCCGTGAAGCCAGATATTGTTTACGCCTCTGTTTCTGGCTTTGGCCAAGAAGGACCTAGAGCCAGCCAACCAGCATATGACGGCGCTATTCAGGCGTTTTCCGGCATGATGAGTATCAGCGGTCACCCTGAAACAGGGCCAGCCCGCTCAGGTTATTTCTCTGTGGATATGAGCACAGCACTAAATGCAGCGTTTTCAATCACCGCCGCGCTGTTTCGTCGTCATGTGACTGGTGAAGGTCAGCGCATAGACATTTCTATGCTTGATACTGCCATGATGATGCAGGCGCCACAGATGACCGCCTACACGGTAAATGGCGTTTTACCAGAACTGTTGGGCAATCAATCTCCGACCAAACAACCCACCTCTAACGTATTTGAAAGCTTAGATGGTTACGTGCAAATCATTGCCATGAAAGAGCCTCAGGTAGTAAAACTTTTTCAGGTGCTTGGGCATGAGCAGGACTATGCAAAGTATTCAGACCCCAGTGCTCGATTGAAGTACACAGATGAGATCAATGCTATTTTGCATCCTATTATTGCAGCACAAACTACTGCACATTGGCTGCAAGTATTCAACGAGGCGGGCTTGCCCGTTTCGTCTATTCAGAATTTGGCCGAGGTAGCGGCGGAAGCACAGTTTGAACACCGCTTAACATTTACTGAAATTGATCGCCCAGGCGGCCAAAACGGCCAAAACGACAAAGACAAAGTGCGCGTGGTCAGCGCAAGTCATGTAGCCCACCCTGCCCCGCCAACGGTGCAATCGCCGCCGCCTACGCT
>CAJJAQ010000168.1 GCA_905182095.1 uncultured Pseudomonadales bacterium
CAATATAGTCTGCAATATAGTCTGCCAAGCATTAAATACTATGGCTGCGTAAAGGAACCTTCACCGGTATAGTTGCGTCTTTACGTTTCATCACTTTTAGAGGTTTATCGTCAAAATGTCTGCGCCCCCCTCAGAGCCCAAAACAATTGCTAGCCTCGAATCCCACACCCCTATGATGCAACAGTATCTGGGCATAAAGGCCAACCATGCCGACGCACTTTTGTTCTACCGTATGGGGGATTTTTACGAATTCTTTTTTGATGATGCAAAAACCGCCGCTGACCTTTTAGACATTACTTTAACTGCCAGGGGCCAGAGCGACGGTAAGCCGATCCCAATGTGTGGGGTGCCCTTTCATGCAGCAGACGGTTATTTGGCGCGACTGGTGAAACTTGGACGTTCTGTGGCTATTTGTGAACAGGTCGGCGACCCGGCTACCAGCAAAGGTCCGGTAGAACGGCAAGTTCAACGTATCGTCACACCCGGCACCTTAACCGACGAAGCTCTCTTAGAATCTAGAACTGATAGTTCAATTCTTGCCGTAAACCCAACCAAAGAGGGTATTGGCTTAGCCTTGTTGAATTTGTCAGGGTGTCTTTTAGAACTACAAAAAATAAGCACAAAATCTCAACTCATTGACCTCATTTGGCAATTGCGCCCAAAGGAAGTATTGCTACCTCAGGACATTACGGCCCAGTGGCAAGAATATGTGGGGCATGACTTAACGCCGACTGGCGTTGATGGCAGTTACTTTGATCACGGCCAGGCGGTCGCAGAATTACAAAGACACTTTAATGACGACGTCATCTCTATCACCGGCCTGACCACAACAGATCCTAGCCTTGGCGCGGCAAATGCTGCACTGCGATACGCCAAAAATACCCAGTGCCAAGATCTATCTTTTTTGCAACGCATCTACTTTGTCGAAGGCGGTCAAACTATTGGCCTCGATGCTCAATCTCGACGCAACTTAGAGATTGACGTCCGCAGTAATGGCGCCCTGGACCACACGCTACTAAGTCTTATGGACACCACAGTGACCGCCATGGGCGGACGCCTGTTACAAAAATGGCTGCACGAACCGAGCAGAAATTTAGACGTGGTCTTGGCTCGTCAAAGTTGGATTGCCGACAGTTTAGCCGGCCATAAAGAAATTGCTGTTAGAGACGTACTGAAGCCCATTGGCGATCTTGAGCGCATTCTCACCCGGATAAACTTAGGCTCAGCGTCACCACGAGATCTCTCAAGATTGCGTGATGCATTGCTGCGTTTTCCAGAAATTCGCCAAGTCCTCGAAGATATTGCTGGTGAGTTAAATCAGTCTTTGCACGACGCCTTAGGTGACTTCTCCGAACTAACGTCTCTATTGCAGCGCGCCATAATAGCAGAACCACCGGTAACCATGCGCGAAGGGGGTGTTTTTGCTGAAGGTTATAACGAAGAGCTCGATCAACTGCGCAAACTCACCACCCATTCTGCAAATTGGCTAGCGGAGTTGGAAAAAACTGAACGAGAACGCACCGGCATCAGTACGCTCAAAGTGGGCTACAACCGTGTCCACGGTTACTACATAGAAACCTCAAAAGCAGCTAAGGGCGACATTCCAGAGGAATACATTCGCCGGCAAACACTGAAAAGCGCAGAACGCTACATCACCCCAGCACTCAAAGACTTTGAGGAAGATGCACTACGCAGCCAGTCTAAGTCTTTACAATTAGAGCGAAGGTTATTCGGTGACCTGCTAAACGAGCTAATCCAGCATTCAACGACCCTGCGCCAAGCAGCAGAGGCCATTGCCCAGGCCGATGTGCTCGCCTGTTTAGCAGAACGTGCCTATGCACTTAACTTTGCGCAACCAAGCTTTAGTCAACAGACCGGTGTGAATATTGATCAAGGCTGGCATCCAGTAGTCAAAGCAGCGTCGAAAGATGCGTTTATTGCAAACAATGTTGAGCTCGGCGAGCAAAGCACAATGCTGGTTGTCACTGGGCCAAATATGGGCGGTAAATCCACCTACATGAGACAAACCGCAATTATTTGCCTACTCGCTTATGTAGGTAGCTATATCCCAGCCCAGAGCGCCACCTTGGGTCCAATAGATCGCATTTTTACCCGTATTGGTGCGGCGGATGATCTAACCAGCGGGCGCTCCACGTTTATGGTTGAAATGACTGAGACCGCCCATATTCTCCACAATGCAACGGCCAACAGCCTGGTGCTACTTGATGAAATCGGCCGTGGCACTAGTACTTACGACGGTCTGGCGCTGGCTTGGGCGTGTGCGGCTCACTTGGCAGATAAAGCGCAGTCACTGACGCTATTTGCCACCCATTACTTTGAATTGACTGGCCTACCGGGCCTTTACCCGGGTGTTGGCAACGTACATTTGAGCGCACGCGAGCACGCGGGAGACATCGTATTTCTTTATCAGGTTAAACACGGTCCAGCAAGCCAGAGTTATGGCATTCAAGTAGCCAAACTCGCTGGTGTACCGGCTTCAGTTCTGGCCATTGCGCGAAAACGTCTGGCGAGTCTTGAACAAGGCAATAGCAACCCGCATCAATCCGACCTGTTCAGTATGTCCAGTGAGCCCTTCAGCGACGACGCCTTTGACGAAGAATCCATAAATGAGATTTCTGACCAAGCCTCTTTGCAAGAGAGGGCTACCCTTGAACAGCTCAAAGAAGCAGATATAGATGACCTAACGCCACGCCAGGCTCTGAGTTTTTTATATGAACTGAAAAACAGCTTAGCCAAGACCTAACTGCCAAAAGCCAAGACCGACAATGACAAATGGGCAAAAAAACCATGGCAAAGCCGACACAACTAAAAAAAATTAGGTAGATGAGGCGCAATGGATGCAGACAACGCTAGACAGCTATGTTGCATCCGCTAAACTACCTCGCTTCGAAATTATTGGCTCAGTTTTATGACATTCATCGTTGGAGAAAATTGCATCAAGTGCAAGCACACTGATTGTGTAGAAGTTTGCCCTGTAGATTGCTTTTACGAAGGTCCCAACATGCTCGTCATTCACCCTGATGAATGTATCGATTGCGCGTTGTGTGAACCTGAGTGCCCGGTAGACGCCATTTTCTCAGAAGATGAAATACCTGAAGATCAGCTTAACTTCCTCGAGCTCAATACCGAATTGGCAGAAATTTGGCCTAACATCGTCGAAATGAAGCCTGCGCCAGCAGACGCAGAAGAGTGGAACAACAAGCCAGGCAAGTTGGCACTACTAGAACGCTAAAACACTCCACCCTAGCGGATCACCGATCCGGGGTTAATTGGGTTACCGTTGCGGCGCAATTCAAAGTGTAACTTTTGCCCTACTCCGGGCCTGGGCAATATTTCTGCCAAACGCATACCAGACCCTATGCGCTGCTGTTCTTCAACCAATACCCGCCCATTGAAACTGTAGGCGCTGAGCAAATTGCCAGTGTGCTTTACAATGACCAAACGCTCAAACCCAGCAATACCATTACCCGCATAAACAACTTCGCCTAACCCTGCAGACATCACATTGGTGCGGCGCACTATGGCGTAATCTAATCCGTTGCTGCCTTTGCCAAATTTGCCAAGT
>CAJJAQ010000169.1 GCA_905182095.1 uncultured Pseudomonadales bacterium
TGGCGACCGCTTCATTGAATTCCAAAATTTGGTATTCCCTCAGTTTGATCGGCTAGCCGATGGCGAGATGACCTCACTTCCTCAGCCGGGCGTAGATACGGGCATGGGTCTAGAGCGCATGGCGGCGATTCTTCAAGGTGTTCATAGCAATTATGAAATAGATCTTTTCCGTAAAGTAATGCTCGAGGCTGGTGGCTTTGCAGGCATTACTAACGAAGAACAAGTGTTGGGTACGGCATCCTTAAGGGTCATTGCTGACCATATTCGTAGCAGCGCCTTTCTGATAGCTGACGGCATTACACCGGGTAATGAAGATCGTGCGTATGTGCTCAGACGTATTATTCGACGAGCATTGAGACATGGCTATAAACTAAATATTCGTGAACCATTCTTTCACAAGTTGGTCAAAGTGCTGGTTGATGAAATGAGCGAAGCCTATCCGCTGCTGGCTCAGCATGAGCAAGCAATTACCACTGCGCTTGCCGAAGAAGAGGGCCGTTTCAGTGAAACACTTAATCAAGGCATGGACTTACTCAAAGGTGAACTAGGCCAGGTCAACGGCGATACGCTACCAGGTGATGTGGCTTTCAAGCTTTATGACACCTATGGTTTTCCAGTTGACCTTACTGCTGATGTGGCCAGGGAGCTTGGTTTACAGGTTGACCAAAAAGGCTTTGACGATGCAATGGAGGCACAGCGTGCACGCGGGCGCGCATCTACGAGCTTTTCCACCAGCCTAGGGCAAAAGATCAGTGTCAAGCAGAGTGTAGAATTTCGGGGCTACGAAGAACTCGATAGCGACGCTAGTGTATTGGCGGTATTCGATATTAACGGCGATGCCAAAGAATCTTTGGCGCCAGGAGAGGACGGCGTTATCGTTCTTGATAGAACGCCCTTTTATGCAGAGTCCGGTGGCCAGATAGGTGACTTCGGGCAACTCATAGTGGATAACAACTGCTTTGTTGTTAAAGACACACAGATTAGTGGCGATCAACGCCTGCATATCGGCAGTATGAGCTCAGACAGCACAGCAGCTATTAGCACAGGGGCCAGTATATCGGCCTCCGTAAACGCCGCTACCCGCAGTAAAATACAGGCTAATCACTCTGCCACCCACCTTATGCATGCTGCGCTGCGCAATGTGCTAGGTGATCACGTACAGCAAAAAGGTTCACTGGTGAACGATGAGAAGTTGCGTTTTGACTTTTCCCACACAGGGCCGGTGACCTCTGAGCAGTTGCGTGAAGTTGAAAGTTTGGTTAACGAACAAATTTTATTCAACAGTCCAGTGACTACCGAATTGTTGTCTTTTGACGATGCCGTTGAACGCGGTGCAATGGCGCTGTTCGGTGAAAAGTATGGTGATGAGGTAAGAGTCCTTTCCATGGGGGGCAACTACTCGGTAGAACTTTGTGGCGGCACCCATGTTAGTCGAACCGGCGATATTGGACTGTTGAAGATTCAGTTAGAAAGCGGCATTGCCGCTGGCGTGCGCCGAATTGAAGCTGTTAGTGGTCAGGGCGCATTAAACGTGGTTGCTGATAACGATGCTTTGATCGCCTCTATTGGCAGTACGTTGAAAGTTAGTGCCGCTGAAATTAGCAGTCGAATTGCACAGGTTCTGGCGGAAAACAAAGCCCTTAGCCGCGAAGTAGAGCAGTTAGGGCAACAAATTGCGGCGAGCAAAAGCTCGGACTTAGGCAGTGAAGTAGAAAAAATTAATGGCGTCGACTTTATTGCAGCTCAAGTTGAGGGCGATAACAAAGCCATGATGCAGACGCTGGATACTTTGCGTTCTCAGCTATCCGCGGACAGTGTCATAGTCTTAGCGCAGGTTGCCGACGGTAAAGTAGGCATGGTGGTATCGGTAAGCAAATCGCTAACGGACAAAGTTAAAGCCCCCGATTTACTGGCTGCTGTAGCAGATCAGGTAGGTGCTAAGGGCGGCGGGCGCCCAGACCTTGCACGTGCAGGTGGTGGTACAAACCCAGAAGGTGTGGCTCAGGCTCTGGCTGACGCTCAGGTCTGGATGCGCAATAGGTTAGGTAGCTAATGGCACTTATAGTTCAAAAATATGGTGGCACCAGTGTTGGTGACGTCGAGCGAATTCGCGGTGTCGCAGAGCGCGTTAAAAGATACGTCGATGAAGGTCATGAAGTTGTAGTAGTAGTCTCTGCAATGTCCGGTGAAACCAATCGCTTAGTCTCAATGGGCCGCGATATTGCTGGAAGTCGGGGCAGTGCACGCGAAATGGATGTGCTTACCGCGTCTGGCGAGCAAGTTACTGTTTCTTTACTGAGCTTGGGGCTTTTGTCCATTGGGGTTCAGGCTAAATCGTTTTTGGCCGACCAAATAGCAATAAAGACAGACGACGTTCATGGCAAAGCGCGAATTCAAGAAATTGATACCAAGGCTTTGCGAGCGGCGTTAGATGCCGGTTGTGTGCCTGTGGTCGCAGGCTTCCAGGGCGTCAATGACTTAGGCGAGATAACCACGCTAGGGCGCGGTGGTTCAGACACGTCTGCTGTAGCCTTGGCTGCTGCGTTAAAGGCCGACGAATGTGAGATTTGTACAGACGTAGATGGGGTCTACACCACGGACCCGCGAATTGTTGAGTCCGCAAGACGACTGACACATATTACCTTTGAAGAAATGCTTGAGCTGGCGAGCCTTGGTTCAAAGGTTCTGCATCCAAGATCGGTAGAATTTGCTGGCCGCTATAGAGTGCCATTACGCGTAATGTCGACGTTTCAAGACGGACCCGGCACATTGATCACCACGGAGAAAGACGATATGGAACAGCCCTTGGTTTCAGGCATAGCTCACGCAATTGACGAAGCAAAAATCACTATTGCCGGCGTTCCAGATTTACCCGGAATTGCTTCAAAAATTTTGGGACCTATTGGCGCCGCAAATATCGAAGTGGATATGATTTTGCAGAATACTGGCGCGGACGGTCTAACAGATTTTACCTTCACTGTTAAACGCCAAGATTACGACGCAGCGCAAAAAATTCTGCAGGCGATCTCTAGAGATATTAACGCGCGGGAGATAAGTGGTGATAATGAGATTGCCAAGGTATCCATTGTAGGCGTGGGCATGCGCTCGCATGCAGGCGTCGCAACAAAAATGTTTGATTGCTTAGCATCAGAAAGTATTAATATTCAAATGATCTCAACGTCGGAGATCAAAATCTCCGTAGTCATCGCGGAACGATATGTAGAGCTAGCGGTGCGTGCATTACATAATGTATTCGAGTTACAAAAACTGCCAGAGTGATGGTGTCAACGGCGGTTTGCTAAAAACACTTTGAGAGTAATTTTTGTTGGAGGACAGATGTCTAAGTGGAGTGTCGCTAAAGAAATCGTAGAGTCGGTGAGTGAATTGGCCGCAGAAAATGCAGCAGATGAAGTAGGTATGCTTGAGGCGCTTATTTCAACAGCGTTGGTCAGTTTGAACGCACAGAAGGGCAAAGACTACGTTCAGTCCTTTATCGACTATGAGACAGCAAGCCTAAATCAGTCGCATCACGACGTGCAAAGATTGACCTAACGGCTATACCCGGCGCAATTTTCGCAGACTGTTGTTGTCACAGTGTAAGTTCACCCACACAAGCACATATTTTCATAACAAGGCTTACGCTTACTGTTGAAAAAAATACAGAGTAGGAGAAAAAAATATGCACTACACCAATGATCTTTGTCTTGATCCCTCTCAATTGGTAGGCAGTCGTTTGGGCCCTGAGCATGTAAGCAGTTGGCGTAATCAGGGTTATGCGTTTGTCGACGGCCTCATTCCGACAACTCTAATTGAACGTGCTGAAGCTGATGCGCTGGCCTTTTTTCCTCAACCAAAAAGTCCAGAGGCCAAACATTTTAATACCTTTGGCAGCGGGCAAAATTTTGTCTTTCCATCGCGCTCGATCGCAGTTAATGATCTTACTATGTGCGCCGAGTTATTGGCTGCCGTAGCAGCCTTGTTGGATCAACCGTTGGGAGATCTGCGCCTGTCCCAGTCAGATTTGTGGCCTAAGTATGGAGATGGCGCTGTTACTGGTCGCGAGGATTGGACCGAGCAGCGCATACATTGCGATTATCCTAACCACACTTTGCTACACCCGCCTCAGTGGGATAGTCCAGAAGCGGTAGAAGTTATAATTTATCTCAGCGACTGTGATGAATGTGGTGGCGCTACGGCCTTAGTACCTCGTGAGGGCGCAGATGATTCAGCTTACACTTGGCCAATATTCAATATGCCTGGTGTGCAAGAGCGCCCCTATATCAATAGTCGGGTTGAAGCGGAGGATTATTTGGCAAAAAATTATCCTGAAATCGCATCTTTTCGTGCAACCAATCTATACCCACGAGAGCGCATAGCTCACTATCGCCGCGGTAGCGTACTGTTTTATCGTCACGATACCTGGCATCGAGGGCGCCCGGTCAATGATGGCACTTGTCGCATTGTACAAAACCTAACGTTTAAGAAAGCCGACAGCGAATGGCTGAATGTTCTACACCCTGGTTGGTGTTGGTCAATGTACGGCAAGCAGCAAGTGATGGAGCGTTGGGTAGCCAGTGCATCTGTTGATCAACGGGCTTTACTTGGCTTTCCGCTGCCCGGCCACAACTACTGGTCCATTGCTACAGTGGCAGCGGTAGAAAGCCGTTATGCCGCATTTGGCATTGATATGAGCCCCTATCGAAACGCATTAACAGACAGCTGAGCCGAATGGTTCTACTTTTGATTTTCCCACTGGTAAACAAAAACTTAGATGAAAGATAATAAAAACGAAATGATCGCAGACTATGTAATTGTGGGAGCAGGTTCAGCGGGGTGTGTCTTGGCCAGTCGGTTGAGCGAAGATCCAAACTGTTCAGTGATACTGATAGAAGCCGGTGGTTCGGATAAAAACCTAATTGTACAAATGCCCTCTGCGTTCTATCTGCCTATGCAAAGCAAAACATTAAACTGGGGCTACGCATCTGAGCCAGAACCGAATATGAATGGTCGCAGACTCGATTGCCCAAGGGGCCGAGTTCTAGGTGGTTCCTCATCCATTAACGGCATGGTCTACGTCCGCGGTAATGCTAATGATTATGAGCGCTGGGAAAAACTCGGCGCCAAAGGCTGGGGTTACTCCGAGGTTTTGCCCTATTTCAAGAAGGCCCAACATGCGGA
>CAJJAQ010000170.1 GCA_905182095.1 uncultured Pseudomonadales bacterium
GGACCGTAAATAGTGTTACGCACATGTGGGGCAAGACGGATGGACTGAATAGCTCAGCGTCGAATAACTATGTCTGGTTAGGACCGCTGGGTGAAGGCAACCATCACGGTGATCATCACGACTATCCAAGAGATTATCGTAATGGTTTTGGTGTTTCAGGTTGGTTACTAGATCCTACGCGATATGGAATTTTGGCTTTGCGCGCGGTCAAGTTGGTTCGTGGTCTGAACAGAGCCTCGGAAAAAGAGGAAGCTGAAATTATTGCGGGTCGCGAAATTGCTCAGGTGAGTAGTATGACGTCCTTTAACCGCGAAGCGGCTGCTTTGAAAAAGCAACTCGACACTCGGGTTATGGAGCTGAAAAACGATTGGATAGAAGCATTAGCCCATTGGGAAAAACTCAAGCAAGAGTCTAAATTACTTCAGCAAGCGGCCGATCGCAGAGATGACCTTGCGAAAGAAATAGCTCAGGCTCGTGCCCATGTAAACAAGCGCAAAGAAGTATTTTTCGCCGAATTAGAGGCATTACGCACCCAAGCGATGGCTTTTTCCACCTAATATCAATGATATAGGCTGACGCAATTGTTGAGCCTCGGATGGTTTGTCGAGGCGTTCTGTGAACTTTTTCGGCAAATGCGTTCTGTGAACTAGCGCGGTGAATCCGCGCTGGATCACGATCTTTTTCTACTCCCTCAGTTCATTCTTTTCTCAATGTTTAGTCCGCCGGTTAAACCCTCGGCCTTGGCTTCGTTATCACTTTCTCACGTTTTCCCTCCAGACCCTCAGTGGTCTATGATCTGACTCGCTCAGATGAATTATTGGATACCCAAACTTTGACTCAATGGATGACCGAACACTGGCTAGCAATGGTCTTATTGCTGACTTACTCGATGTTGCTGTTGCACAACGCATATATCGGTAGCAAGGTCAGCACCGGTCTAGACGAATTTTATGTTGGCGGTCGTAAAATGGGTGGGCTTGCCATTGGTATTTCGTTTTTTGCCACCTTCGCATCCACCAATAGCTACATTGGGCACGCGGGTAAAGGGTATACCTACGGATTGGCATGGATGGCTATGCCCATTATGCTCATCCTGTTCACCTTCATTACTTGGCGTTGGATTGGGCCAAAGACTAGGCGTTTGGCGGCTAGATTTGACGCGCTGACGTTGCCCGACTTTCTCGCCAGTCGTTTTCTTCCAATACCGGGGTCTGTTGAGCCGCTTAATAACAACGCGCAGCGGCAAAAACACCCTTTGCTCATTGTTTCGGGACTCATCATTGTCTTTTGTAGCTTGCTCTACTTGGTTGCTATTTTTAAAGGCGTAGGGCACCTCTTTGAACGCTTTTTTGATGTGCCTTATGAGGTAGCAATTGGCATCGCCTTGGTCATCGTAATGCTCTACACCAGTGTGGGTGGCTTCGTTTCCGTGGTGCGTACTGATGTTATTCAGGGCGTTTTGATGATGGTAGGTGCGGTAACCATTTTCTATTTTGTCACCTCGGCCGCAGGGGGTGTGGGTGCTTTAGTCGATTTGAGTGAGATGCCCTCTAAAGATTTTCTCTTTGACCTAAACGGCGGCATCCCTTTTGTTGTGTTGTTGGGTATTGCCCTCTCAGGGTCGTTAAAACTGATAGTTGATCCCCGTCAAACTTCTAGGTTTTATGCGCTAAAAGATGAGGCATCCTTGCGTCAAGGCATGTGGGCTGCGGTGATCGGTCTGACCATTGTGCAGCTGTGTTTATACCCCGTTGGCATCTACGCGCACCTATTAATGTCCGGAGTGAGTGATACCGATTTGATTATTCCCACTTTAGTTAACGACCCTTCGGTTTTCCCTATTTGGGCTGGGGATTTTTTGTTTATCGCCATTATCGCGGCGGCAATGTCTTCTATGGACAGTGTGCTTTTGGTGGCGGCCTCGACGTTTTACAAAAACCTTATTCAGCCTTTCAATTTACCCAGTGCGCAAACATTCCCCTTGGCGTGGACGAGAGCAGCGGTTTTGTTGCTGGCACTGATGTCCGCGGGGTTTGCATTGAACCCGCCTGGTGACATTTTGGCCATTACCATTTTTTCTGGCAGTTTATACGCAGCCTGCTTTTTCCCCGCAGTAGTCTGTGGTTTGTATTGGCAAAAAGGCAGCGCTGCAGGAGTCTTGGCTTCAATGACCGCAGGGGTGACGGTATTACTAGTTTGGATAGCTTCAGGCTTGAGCAGCGTACTGCACGAGGTGTTTCCGGCGTTGGCCGTGTCTTTGGTTGTTTACTATGTTGTTGCTAGGTTGAGCCACGATACTGTAGATCTAGAGCGCATGGTGGGACTAGATTCGCCGTTGGATCACCGCAGCTAATTCAAACCAGCGCCACAAGACCTTTGCCTCTGGCACTAGTTCTATGCGGTAGGTTTTTGCTGCATTAATGTGAAGTAGCGATTGCTGTAATCAGTCGATTACGGCTTGGTAGGTTAATACCTGAAAATCCTGGCGTATATTGATGTGGGTATAGGGGCGGACCTGTGTCATCACAACGCCTATTAGCTCTTGTTCTGGATCTATCCATGACAACGTGCAGTAAGCACCGCCCCAGTAGCCTGAACCTTCAGACAAGGGTGTGGCGGCCTCGCCACGATCAACCACAACCCCGTAGCCTAAACCAAAGCCCATACCGGGTCCGGCAAGCCATAAATCTAGGTCGCCGGTATGGTTTTCTAACATCAGACTAACGGTGCTGGGTGCCAGAATTCGAGTGCCGTTCAAAATGCCACCGTTGAGCATGGTGAGTTGGAAACGCAAGTAGTCTCGAGTGGTAGACGCTAACCCCCCGGCGCCACGAAATAGTGTTTTTGGTCCTGTAATCCATCGGCTTTCTGTAGAACCTGGATCTTGTTCGACAATTTTCATGTCTGCACCGGGCGTATATTGAGCCGCTAATCTAGGCGCCTTGCTGGCATCCATATAGAAGTGCGTATCGGTCATATCCAGTGGCGCAAAAATGCGTCGCTTAAAAAATTGGTCTAAGGACATGCCAGAAATGATTTCTACTAAGTGTCCCACTACGTCGGTGGCGACGGAATACTGCCAATCTTCGCCGGGCTGATAATTCAGTGGCAAAGTGAGTAAGGTTTTAATCAGCTCTGCATTGTCTTTTTGTGGTTTGCCAGCAAACGCCGCTCTATAGGCTTGAATATCGCCTCGATAACTATTTGCTAGTCCCGCCGTATGGGTGAGCATGTCGCGAATCTGAATGGGTCTTTGTAAATCTTTTAACTCGCCAGAGTCGCCCTTAACTTTCACGTTGGCGAATTCGGGGATGAATTTGGCGACTGGGTCGCGTAATTGAAAGTGGCCTTCTTCCCAAAGCATCATTAGTGCAACAGATGTGATGGGTTTGGTCATGGAGGCAATGCGGAAAATTGCGTCTTCTTGCATGGCTTTGCCTGCTGCTACGTCCATGTCTCCTTGCACCTGAAAATGCACAAGTTTGCCCTTTCTCAATATGGCGGTAATAACGCCGGGCGTTAGACCTTGATCAATATATTTTTGCATCGCGGGAGCAATTCTTCGCAGGCGCTCACTGGACATTCCTACAGATTCGGGTTTTGCCCGTGGAATTTCCTTAGCGCTAGCGTGCATAGAAAAAATGGCTAAAGAAAGGGTACAAAGGGCAACAAGAAGGCCAACAAATAAACGAGTAATGCTTTTCATATATCTCCCCAGAAATGAATTCAGAACCAACGCTTAATATTACCTATAAATCGGGTGATCTCCGAAGGTTAAATTAGGCGGCGTAAACAGGGGTTGAATATGGGACTTTCAGAGTTCTGCAGTTGAAATTTGCAAAGTGAACGCGACGCAGTGCCGCTCATTGAAGGTTCCTGCAAAAAGTTAAAGCTGGTTTATGAAAGCTTGTAAGCGGCAAGAAATACGCTACGTACCCTATATGTTGAAAGGCTAATCCTTTGCAGATTTATTGCTCACGGAACGCGACCACCAAACAGCCATTAGCCTAAATTGCACTAAGAGTGTGGCCAGGGTTATCAACAAAATGGCTAGCGTTGCGGCGATGAAGGGGGCGTAAACCCACTCGTAGACGCCAAAAGCCAACAACATAATTATGCTGCCGATGGCAAGTTGAAAATCGCGCCAGCTTGCCGTTGTAGTGCCGGCAAAAAATTCGCCGTTATCGCCGTCCAGACGGGCCTTGCGCATGGTGCTATGAGCAATCCAGTTTATCGTTAATATCAGCACTGCCACCAAGACCATCCATGGGCCAATGAGCTGTACCGTTAACATTTGAATGATCGAAAATTGTATTAAGCCAACCGCGAAAGGCATGACAAATTCCTGCATTGTAGGCACCCAGACAAATCTCGTTACATTGGTGGCGTAGGATACCCAAACTAAAATAGTGCCCATTAGGGTGATCGAAACTTGTAGCCAAGACAGCAGCGCCTGCCAAGTTAATGCAAATAGATATGGCGTTTCGACAATGAAAGACCAAAGTAACTCCAGTGCAAAGGCCTGCATTATGCCCAGAAGTGTCAGCACTAATGCGGGAACATTATGTTTTACTCGGTTGCTAATGTCTTTCATGGCGAAAATTTTCTTGATGGTGATGGTGATGGTGATCGTGGTTAGGCGGGCTCTACTAAAATACCAGTTGTAGAGTTTCTATTCTCAAGGCCAGCAATGTATCGCGTTTCTATCTAATTATAGTTTAGGGCAAAAAATTATTTGGAATTTGAGCTTAGTTAACGGGTGGGGCCTGCAGAAAAGGCCCCAACACCGCGTTTTTCTTTTGGGTATTCGACTAGCTCGTGTGCGCAAACGCCATTTGATTAAGAGCTGGCTTCTTCAGTTACGCGCTTAATACTTGGGCGTTCTGCTAGGTGTTCCATTAGTCCTGCAATCTGTGGGTAGTCAGCAAGTATGTCTTTATTGAACATCTTTTTGCCAATGGTTGATGCTAGGCCAAAGGAATAGTACGTATACAAGTCGGCAATACTGAAGGTGTCGCCAGCAGCATAAGGGTTACACACCATTAGCTGTCCAACAGCCTGCATGCCTCTGTCTAAATCTTTTTCTGTACTGGCTTTGGTTTCATCACTAACAGGCGTGTTGAACAGGGCTTCAGGCAGGCAGCGTCTTGCGACTAGCTCAACGTTTAATTTGATATGGCAGGCCAGTTCTATTGCTTTGGCCGCCGCAAATGGATCGGCAGGAACGATAGAGGGCGAAGGCTGTAGGCGTTCTAGGTAGTCAACAATGGCTAAAGACTCTGAGATGTATTGGCCGTTTACACCAATTGAAGGCATTTTGCCCATAGGTGTTCTAGCAAGGTTGTCGTCTTTTTGAGTGGGTGGGGCTTTGACTTCTTCGAATTCCAAACCCTTTTCAATAAGAACAGCTTTTACCAAACCGTAGTAATTGCTCATTCGTAGTCCGTATAACTGGATCATAAGTCTCCCTTAATTTTTTTTGCAGTTAGATTTTTATGTTGTATTGAGAGTTTAACTGAGTCGGTCTTGAAATGGCACGAGGCTTAAGCGCCGTCAGGTCCAAGTTTTTCTTGAATATATGACGTGAGTTTTTGGACTTTGCAACAATTATTGCCACCACGCGCACCAAGTTGCTTATCATAGGGTTCAAGCGGTGAGAGCGCCGTTCTAACAGGAATTAAAGCTTTGCAATCCGATATAGAAAAACTTCATGACCTGATGCAAAAGCATAAGAAAATTTTGCTTATTTCCGGGGCCGGGATCAGTACCAACTCAGGTATTGGCGACTATCGCGACAAGAACGGAGATTGGAAAAGAGTTCAGCCGGTAAAACATCAAGGGTTTATGGGCAGTCATCAATGGCGGCAAAGGTATTGGGGGCGTAGTCAGCTTGGATACCCTGAGTTTTTGCGGGCACAGCCTAATGAGGGTCATCATGCTTTGGCTCGGTTGGAGCAGCAGGGTAGGATTTTTGCGCTCATCACGCAGAATGTAGATCGACTGCACCAAAAGGCCGGTCAACAAAATGTAATTGATTTGCATGGTCGTTTAGATCAAGTGATATGCACTGCTTGCGGCAAACTGGAATCTCGTGATGATATTCAGCTTTGGTTGGAAGCCCATAATCCCAGCTTACAAGCCGCGGAATTTGTGCCCGCACCAGACGGAGATGCTGATTTGGAGGCAGAGTTTTCGCAAATCCAAGTTCCCGGTTGCTCAGCTTGTGACGGTATTCTGAAACCTCACGTGGTGTTTTTTGGTGATTCGGTGCCTAAACCTATTGTCGAACAAGCCTACACTTGGGTCGAGGAGGCTGATCTGGTTTTGGTTATTGGTAGTTCGCTCATGGTCTATTCAAGTTTTCGCTTTGTGCGCAAAGCGCATGAGTTATCTATACCCATTGCCGCCATAAATAATGGCGTTACTCGGGCAGATGAATTATTTGATATGAAAATTATCGGCGATTGCTCTGATATATTGAGACAGTTGTTTTAGCAGGGTTTGACTTAGAGGGAGCCGGTTTGGTTGGGCTACAGTACCTATTCAAAAGAGCAAAAAGGAGTACCGTTGTGTGCAATTGCAGGTTTTCTCGAAGTTTTGTCAGGTCGGGGCTGGTGGAATCTTCGCTACAAGGATTGATGGGAGGTGGCAAAACTTGCAAGTCACTTGCAGGCTACAAGACTGTCAGTATTTGGGGCGGTGTAAAATGATGAAATCCGTTAACTCATACTATTTTTTGCATCATGTTTTTTGCTTGTTCTGCGCCGGCGTTAGAGCGAGGGCAAATATTAGGTCTTTCAGAGCGTTCAATTTCTCTGTGTTATTGGCCGTCTCTTTAGCTGGTGTTTTTCTAAATGTATCTGCGTTAGCAAATTCCGACGATATCGCAGGATCCGTCGCTGTGAGCGCTGAAGCCTCTACACTAAATGACGATGCAGATGCTGAATCAACGTTAGAAGGCATTCTGACTCAAGAGCCTCAAAAAGAAGACTATGTGGAGGAACGTAATTGCATCTCCACGCATCGAATTCGTAACGTCCAAGTGTTAGATGAGCATCATGTGATTTTCAATATGCGCCGGAATAAGCACTATTTGGTGCAGTTTAAGCATCGCTGCTTTGGGCTCAAACCTAACCAACCTATTAGCTACGAAGTGAATTCTTTTCAGGTCTGTAAATTTGATGCCATTCAGGGTTTAGATAATTTTGCGGGCCGTTTGCAGACCGGTCAAAGTTGTCGAATACCTGGGTTTCAAAGTATTTCTAAGGAGCAGGTGGTGGTGCTGAAAGAAAACTTAAAGAACGACAGGCAACGCGCTCGTGAAGAGCGCAAAGCCAGGCGCGAGGCCGAGCACCAGGCGCGTAAGGCTAAACGAAAGGTCTAGTTCTGCCCCAAAGGAGCAGTACTGTCCCGATAAGCGCCCTAAGGGGCGACCTGCACCAATGTTTAGCGCTAACGATCTAGAACGATATCAGCCAATTGCTGCAGTTCTACTACGCTGCGTGCAGAAACATTCAACGAAGTAACCGGAGTTTCATCCCACGCCTTGAGCCGGTCCCTAATTTTGTCTACTGACCCTACAAGAGATATTTCATCAGCCAGCGCAGTAGGCACCGCCACGGCAGCCTCGTCTTTTTTGCCCGCCAAATATAGATCCTGAATTTTTTCTGCCTCGGCCTCGAAACCCATGCGACCAATCAACTCTTTGTGGAAATTGCGATCTTTAGCGCCCATGCCGCCAATATAAAGTGCCAACATATGTTTAATGGGAATCAAGCCTTTTTCTTCGTCGTCAGTGATATTCACCACCAACCCTTGTGTGACCTCAAAGTCAGCTTTTGCGTTAGATAACGAAGCGGAATAAACGTCTTGCCTAAAGGGTGAGTAGTACAATGGCAACCAACCATCTGCAATTTCGGCAGCTAACGCTACGTTCTTCGGTCCCTCAGCACCCATCATAATGGGCAGGTCAGCCCGCAAAGGGTGAACTATCGGCTTCAAAGGTTTGCCCAAGCCCCAAGACCCTTCACCGGTAAATGGCAGTGGATAGTGTTCACCATCGTTAGACACGGGATTTTCTCGCGCTAAAACCTGACGAATAATGTCGATATATTCACGGGTTCTGGCTAAAGGCTTAGAGAAGGGCGCGCCGTACCAACCCTCGACCACCTGAGGGCCAGATACACCTAGGCCAAGTATCATACGACCATTGGAAAGGTGATCCATAGTGAGTGCGGCCATGGCCATGGCGGTTGGGGTGCGTGCGGAAATCTGACAAATACCTGTGCCTAAACGAATTTTGCTGGTCTGCGCGCCAATCCATGCGAGTGGTGTAATAGCATCGCTGCCATAAGCCTCCGCGGTCCACACTGAATCGTAGCCCAGTGCCTCAGCTTGCTGGGCCATTTGAATATGATGGGTGGGTGGTGTTGATCCCCAGTAGCCCAGCATTAGTCCTAATTTCATATCGCTCATTTCTCTCTCCTCATTTTATTTGGCCGGTTGTTGCTCATGCCTCTGAGCAGTTTGCCCAGAGTCTTTTAACTCGGCTTTTTAGCTCTATATGTCGATACTTCTTTGAATTCTGTCATTCAACACCGAGTGGTAGCTAAGCCTCGGCCTGTTGGCTGCCCGCCACTTTTGCGGCCCGGCCAAGGTGGCTGGATTTGCCTGGTGGGTTTCGCGTTCTATTTTATAATGGGAAACAACCCAAATCGCAAATAGACAAAGCTAGCAATAAAGTGGCAGGAAAAAGGTCGTTAAGTCATAACGAATTTTACCCGTTTTAAGGGTGTGTTCTCGCCGAACAGCTAACTGCGTGAGTATGTGGTTTCACAGAAACCTAAAGAAGAACAAGAAATTCTGCAAACGAAGGCTTACCCGATGAAGTAGGCACAAAGGCTCAACCGTGTGTTCGTCATTGATATAGAGGTGTGTGAAAAGTGCGGTGGACTTGTTCCGGTCATTACTTCTATTGAAGGCCCAGCCCAAGAGAAAAATCGGGCGTGCCGATATGGCGTTGAGTCTAAGCGCCAAGTTGTACGCCGTAGAAAAAAGCAAAGCGAGTAATGCCGCTGCGCGGCATCAACGTCGTCAGCAACACAGATCGCCTGCGCTAAGTAAGTTGAAAGCCTTGTTGGACAAATATCGACAGCAAACGCCCCCTAAAAAAGCAGCGTTGGGCAAAGCGGTTAACTATGCCTTAAGCCAGTGCTCAGCTTTGACGCGCTATGTCGATAGCGGCACTTGACCGAAGGGTAACAACCCTGCAGAAAACGCCATCTATGCCAACGACATTGCAGCTCTCTTGCCTTTGAAGGCTCTGTAGGGGCGATTAAGAAGAAAATTTTAATACAGGTGTTTGGACGCTATGAGCTTCTACCCAGCAGTAAAGTAAGCCCTATGGCCTCTAATGGTTTGCCTTGTATCTGAAATTTCACACCATTTAACGAAAGCCCATATATTTTTTTAACGAATAATCCACGATGTTTCTAGCAGCTCGTTGGGACATTTTGATATCAATAAAAATAGGTGTGCTAAATCGTCCGCATTGGCAAGATCTTAAGTAAAAGATCTTAAGTAAAAGATCTTAAGTAAAAAATCTTAACTAAAAGATCTTAAGCTAAGGGCCCCAATCAGACGGCAGCTTCGAACCTCATACACCGCTCGAATTGTATTCGGCATTTGATTTACTGCCATGTGTAAACGGCAAGATCAGTTGCGCATACACAGCTAATAAATCTATTTTGGGAGTTAGTTATGAATAGTGATGTTAAGAATGCTAAGGAAAATGCGAACCACTATTTCAATTGTTCTACAGTAAATTGGGAGCAAATCTATAATATCGTCGATGAGATAAAGACCGAAAACAATATGGTGCTTTTGGTTGGCTCAGTGGCGGAAGGCAATGCGAATTTTGGGTCAGATATAGATTTGGTAGTGCTAGATACAGGTAATATTTCAGCGCACGGATTAGCGATAGATAGCTCGGACCATTCTCAAATTAGCCACACAATCGGAGCCGGTCGAGCGTTTAATGTGGAGTTTTGGAGCGTTGAGAAATGTTTAGAGCTAGGAAAAAGCCTTACAGATTTAATCGATAGTTTTTCAGATGTTGTCAGTATAAATGCCCTTCAAATTTTTAATGAGAATGAACTTCGGCTTATGCACCGAATTCGTTGTGGTCTGACCCTTTGGGGGGATGATCGCATGGCAAAATTTCGCGAACAGATGTCATCTGACCGATTCGAAGACTATGTCACGTTGCTGGGTCTATCTTGGCATGTGTCAAGCCGAAAGGACGCTTATTCACAATCACTCGATGGCGATCTAGAAGCAGCTCTCTTCATGCTACAAAACTCATTTGCCTGTTTAGCTATGTCTCTGCTTGGCTCTTATGGCGAGACAAATTTGTACGACAAGTCGAAGATTACCCTTTTGAAGGAACACAAAGCGCAAATTGGGGGAGAGGTCGTAGACAGAATTATCGACCGCCTGCTTCCTGGTAGAAGAGATGATATCGAAAGTTTTGTCGACGAATCATTAGAGTTCGCTGACCATATCATTCAAAGCATACATTTTAGAAAACCGCACCTCCCTGAGGTAGTAGTGTACTTAAGCAGCAATATTGAGTTGGTAAATGATGCACAACGTACCTAATTATATGACAGAGTAAGCCGATATCGGATTATCAGGGGCATTGAAGGGTAGTATGGCTGACTCAAAGTTAGCCTCCCGATATCGTTATTATTTTTATATTTTTACGAACCTTCGTTTCCTAACGTAGTATTAGTTAGGCCAGTTAAGTTATATTTCTCCGCCTTGTCGGTTGCCTGCCCAGCGACCTATTCAGCCACCTATTCAGCCACCTATTTGGCTACTATCGACATCCAACTACCTATCTTGTCTATCCTATTTTAGCTGCTGAAGGCACAACACTGCCGACTCATGCCTCATAGCTAATTATGATGATCAACCGATAGACATTTAGTCACCGGACTGATGACCGGTTGTTGAGCGCATTTGGGGCCTAGGCTATAGTCGGTGCCTCAAGCCTAGCCGCAAAAGTAGGGGCGACCACGCCTAGTTATGAGCAAATTAACTTTGCCAGTTTCACATCGATCTCCTGGTACCAGTGGGTACAGTACTCAGGAGGTAGCAGATCTTCTCAATATTGGCCCAGATCATATACGCCACTATGTGCGCAGGGGGCTGCTTAAACCTATGCGTAACGACCGCAGGCATTTTCGGTTTTCTTTTCAAGATGTGGTATTTCTGCGTACGGCAAAAGCATTGCGTGATGCCTCAGTTGGCGTACGCCGCAGCTATCGAGCGTTAACCAAACTCAAGGCTGAATTGGTACAATTTAAATCTCTCAGTTCTGTGCGTATTTATGCCGACGGTCATGTGGTGGTTGTGCGTGATGATGACAAAGCTTGGGAAGTGGAAAGTGGGCAGCTAACAATGGATTTTTCTGTGCAAGCTTTAGCAGAAAATGTTGCTCATTTGGCCCGGGCCACTGCTGGTGGCGGCAAACCTCTTGAAGATTTGGATTCGGACGAATGGTATAACCTTGGCCTAGATCTAGAAGAAGTGGATCCAAAACAAGCGCCAAATGCCTATCGTGAAGCCGTCCGCTTGGATGCGCAAAATGCCGACGCACATGTAAATTTGGGCCGACTTTATCAGCTAGATGGTGATGTGCGTGGGGCCAAACGTCATTACGAATTGGCCTTAGCCATTGCGCCGTATCATGAGTTGGCTAACTATAATTTGGGCACTGTGTTTGATGAGTTGGACGACCTTGATAAAGCCGTTAACTATTATAAAAAGGCGCCGGATATTCCTGATGCCCATTTTAACTTGTCTCGTTTGCACGAACTCGAAGGGGATGAGTTTAATGCCCGTAGGCATTTACGCTTGTATGAAAATTTACTTCAGGGCCAAGATTAGCCACTTAATTCTTTTTGAGTGTTTTACTGGCTATCAGCGCAGTCTTCGTGTGTGTACCAAAGACCGGGTATAAAGTGTAAAGCCAGCAGTTTTTGATGGCGCTTAGTTTTTAGTTTTTAGTTTTTAGCAATCATCGCCTCTAGTGCAAAGCGAGGGCAAAAATCTGATTAGAGCGCTAATGAAAGCGCTAATCAAAGCTCTATTCATAGAGCTAGTCAGCTTTCTCTTTTTTGCGTACATACAGTACTAATTCGTGATGCACTAATTCATAGCCGTGTTCTTTAGCAATTTCATGCTGCAACGCTTCTATGCGCTCATTGACAAATTCTGTGACCTGACCGTTATCCACATCTACCATATGATCATGATGTCTTTCTGCAGACAGTTCGTAGACTGAGTGGCCATCGTCAAAGTTATGCTTGTCGACAATGCCTGCGGACTCGAATTGGGTTAATACTCGATAAACAGTAGCAAGACCAACTGTATCATCAGTACTGAGCAGCCGTTTATAAACATCTTCCGCACTTAAATGATGGGGTGTTGAACCTTCTAATACTTCCAATACCTTGAGTCTGGGTAAGGTAACTTTAAGGCCTGCTTTTTTGAGGTCTAATCCGGGCACTGATATATCCTGTTAAGTTTGTAAAGGCGGTCCAATAAAGCGAACGATACTTGGCCTTGAGCGTCTTTACCACCATAGTCTGAACCTTGGGGTTTACCCACCACAACATTTAGCAACGGTATTTCTTGGCGTCGCTGGTGCCAGTGGTCTAGGACATTATGGAGGCTGTTAATCCGGGCTCTTTAGACCCTTTTGCGCAAGAAACTCGTCATTGTAAAGACGTGATTGATACTTGCCGCCATCATCGCAAAGAATGGTCACAATGGTGTGGCCTGGCCCTAGTGTTTTGGCCGCTTTCACCGCAGCGCCGAGGTTAATGCCTGAGCTTGAACCGAAGAACCAACCGTCTTGGCGAAGCAGTCGATACACCATATCCACCATTTCTTGGTCGGTGACTTGCACCGCGCTGTCTATTACCGCCTGCTTTAGGTTTTCTGTGATTCGAGAATTACCGATGCCCTCGGTGATTGACGGGCCTGGTGTCATGGTGGCTTCGCCAGTGCTGACCCAGTTGTAAAGAGCGCTGCCCATGGGGTCTGCCAAAATAATCTGTATATTGGGTTTTTGTTCTTTTAAATACGCCGAAGTGCCGGCCAAGGTGCCGCCGGTACCCACTGCACAGGTAAAAACGTCCACTTTACCCTCAGTCTGAGCCCAAATTTCAGGGCCAGTAGACTCGTAGTGGGACAAAGCGTTGGCTGTGTTATCAAATTGATTAGCCCAAATGGCATTATCGAGAGTGGCGGCATACCGCCCAGCCTGTTTCTGGAAGTTGTCTTCATTGGCATAGGGCACTGTCGGCACAACGCGCACCTGGGCACCCAATGTCCGCAATAGGTCCACTTTTTCGCTGGATTGGTTGTCGGGCATATAGATAACAGTCTTATAGCCACGGCTATTGCAAACGTGGGCAAGGCCTATGCCGGTGTTGCCTGCTGTACCCTCAACCACTGTGCCGCCTTGCTTGAGCGCACCACTGGCTTCTGCTGCCTCGATCATCCACAGCGCAGCCCGGTCTTTTACCGATCCTCCGGGGTTCATAAATTCCGCTTTGCCCAATATTTCGCAACCTGTTTCTTCGGATAAACTGTCAATTCGTATGAGCGGAGTGTTGCCGATAGAGCCAGTTAGGCCTTTTAAGATGGGCATAAAATTTCCGAAAGTTCTAATTATTGCAGCCTATTCTAGGGTGACCTATGTGCTTGAGCAAATGGCCTTTACTTCTATAGTTATTTTTATTTATCACTCACCGCCAAAGCAGCAGGGTTGATGATCTTTGTGCCTTGATTGTCAAATTGAATGTTGGCGTAATTCGCTCTTTAATGGTGGTCATGGTGTGACCTTAGCGGGTGCCAAGTTAACCAGTACTGGGTTAGATTGATGCTGGAGTGCTGGAGTGCTGGAGTGCTGGAGTGCTGGAGTGCTGGAGTGCTGGGGTTATTTATTACCCAAAAATAAATCAACGTGGGAAGTGTGGGGCTTTGGCCGAATACTTTTACCTTCGCTAACGGAAGAAGCAAATGAACGAAGCTCAAATAGATAGCCTTAAGGCTTACGGACTTGCAGTAGATAAAGTACAAGAGCTGCTGACAAGGGCGGCTAAAGAAGTGAATGAAGGGTTGCTACCCGCAGCGCAAATTGCGTTAGCCAAAGACAATAAAGTTATTTTATCAGCCTCCTTTGGTGCCGCTGAAGATAATTCTCTGACCTGTATATTTTCCGCTACCAAGGCCATTACCTCCTCTGCCGCTTGGCTTCTCATCCAAGAAGGTAAGCTCAGTGAAGATGAACTGGTCGCAGACATCATTCCAGAGTTCGCAGCAAATGAAAAAGGCCATGTCACAGTGGGACAACTATTTACGCACACGGCTGGCTTCCCCTCGGCACCTTTTGCGCCTTTAGATTGGGACGATATGGATGCGCGTATGTCGCGCTTTAGCCGCTGGCGCCTCAATTGGCCTGCGGGTTCGCAATTTGAGTATCACGCGTCTTCTTCCATGTGGGTAATTGCTGAACTGATTGAACGCCGTAGCGGCTTAGGCTACCGCGACTTTGTGCGTACCCGGGTGATCGAAGCGCTAGGCTTAGAGGACATTTATGTGGGCTTGCCGGAAGCAGAAAACCATCGAGCATTACCTTGTTCTTATGTTGGTGATGCGCTCACCCCTGAGGATTACGTCAAGATGGGTATGCCGGTGCCACCCGAAACCGAAGTAACTGAAGCGGCTATTTTGGCCTTTAATCGTCCTGATATTCGTGCAGTGGGTGTGCCTGGTGGTGGTGGCTTTGCTACAGCTTCTGCGCTGGCGCTGTTTTATCAGGCGCTGTTGCATGGTGGTAACGATAAAGCAAGGCTGTGGTCAGAATCTACTCTTGCTGATGTGCGCCGTATCCGTTCGGGTGACTTCACTGACGCCTTATTTAAGAAGCCAGCAAATAGAGCGTTAGGGCTAATTATCAGTGGTGATGACAGTCGCCGCTTTAGAGGTTTTGGGCGTACTAATTCACCCCCCACTTTTGGTCATAACGGCGCTGGAGGCCAGTTGGCTTGGGCGGATCCAGAAACTGGCCTGTCATTGGCCTACGTAACGCCAGGCCATGATCGCAATGGTATCCGCCAAGGCAGTCGCGGTGTGGCTATCGGCACCATTGCCGCTGAATGTATGGCTAAGTAACAAAGTTTAGATTGGCGACTCAACGCATTTGACTAAATCTACCTAGGCGTCATCCGGCGCCTTTTGCTAGGGGAAAGAGATGACTGTTTTTAGGCATGGATTTTTTGTTTTGGGGTTATCCCTTATCAGTTGCTGGGCCGTAGCACAGTCAGGCCTACCTGCTGAATCATCGACCCAAACGCAAAGAGTGATGCAGTTAGTTGAGAGCCAGCGCGATCGTTCGGTAGCCATTGCAGATGAGCTTTGGCAGTTGGCGGAGATGGGTTATTTGGAGACAAAAAGTAGTCAGTCTTTGCAGGACTATTTGGGTGAACATGAATTTGACGTAGTGACTCAAGTTGCAGACATTCCAACGGCCTTTGTTGCAACCTATGGCAGCGGCGGCCCAACCATTGCAATTTTGGCTGAATTTGATGCATTACCCGGTTTGAATCAAGGCGCTGTGGCTACTCGGCAAATCACCAAACAAGATGCTGCGGGTCATGCCTGTGGTCATCACCTGTTTGGTGCAGCATCAACCTCAGCTGCCGTTGCATTAGCCAAGTGGTTAGACGAGTCTGGTACGCCGGGAACGATAAAGCTGGTGGGGACCCCTGCGGAAGAGGGTGGTTCTGGGAAAGTTTATCTAGCAAGAGCAGGCGTATTTGATGATGTCGATGTGGTGTTGCACTGGCATCCCGGTGACAGTAACTCCGCCTCGCCTTCTAGCAGCACAGCGAACAAGTCTGGGCGCTTCACTTTTCATGGGCAGGCAGCTCACGCCGCCTCTGCACCTGATCGCGGCCGTTCCGCTTTAGATGGTGTTGAAGCCATGAACTACATGGTGAATTTAATGCGTGAACACGTACCGCAAACCAGTCGCATCCACTATGTGATTACCGACGGCGGCGACGCGCCGAATATTGTCCCGGAACGTGCTCAAGTTTATTACTACGTTAGGCACCCTGAAAAAGAGCAGGTGGTGAAGCTGTTTGAGCGCGTGTCGAATGCTGCGCAAGCGGCTGCTCTGGGTACAGATACTCAGGTAGATATTGAGGTTATGCATGGCAACTATGCAGTACTACCTAATTATACGCTGTCCCGGTTAGTCTACGACAATTTACTTAAGCTAGGTGGCATTAACTACAGTCCTCAAGAGCAAGATTTTGCGGAAAAAATTCGCCAGTCATTGCCCGGCGCAAAGAAGGCCTTAGGTTCGCAAACGCAAATTCAGCCTTATAAATTTCAGCAAGGCATGGGTTCAACAGATGTAGGTGATGTGAGTTGGCTGGTGCCCACCGTTGGATTTAGAACCGCTACTTGGGTGCCGGGAACGCCGGCCCACAGTTGGCAGGCTGTGGCTGCCGGCGGCACAACAATTGGCCATAAAGGTATGATCTTGGCGACTAAACTGCTGGCTAAAACCGCTGTGGATTTGTTCCGACACCCTTCTACTATTGAAGCGGCGACAGATGAGCTGAAACGCGCTCAGGGCGAAGATTTCAATTACTCCGCGCTGTTGGGTGATCGTCTGCCACCTTTAGATTACCGGCGTTAACATGCGCATTGGTCTACTCCACCCGGGACAAATGGGTGTATCAATCGGCCTAAGTTTGCTCGCCAGTGATCATGAGGTGGGCTGGGTCAGCGAAGGGCGCAGTGCCGATAGTCGCAATAGAGCTAAACAGTTTGAGGCATTTGCAGTCTTAGACGATATGGCCGTATGGGCCGATGGCATAATCAGTATATGCCCCCCGGATGCGGCTATTGCTCAAGCTCAGGCAGTTTACTCCACGGCTTTTGATGGTCTTTATGTTGATGCCAATGCCATCGCATCGAGCAGTGCGAAAAAGATCTCAGAAATATTTGGCGCTGGCGCCTATGTAGATGGCGGGGTAATTGGTCCACCGGCTTTGAGTGCGGGTACCACGCGGCTGTATTTGTCCGGGCAACACGCAGTTAGGGTGGCTGGCTGGTTTACTCAGGGTTTTCTGCAGGCCATAGCCTTGCCAGCATCAGATCACGCCAATTCAATGGTTGCAGCGTCTTCATTGAAAATGGCATACGCCGCGCACTCAAAAGGTTCTAGTGCATTACTGCTGGCAGTCAATGCTCTGGCTGCCAATAGTGGTGTCAGTGAAGCGCTTAAGGCCGAGTGGGACATCTCACAACCTGGGTTGAATCAAATTAGTCAGGCAACAGCCAAAGCCACCTCGCCTAAGGCATGGCGCTTTGCCGGTGAAATGCTGGAAATCAGCGAGACCTTTAAAGCTCAAGGACTGTCGGGAGATTTCCACCAAGGGGCCGCAGATATTTTTGCCAGTATGGCAAACCTGAAAGACCAGCCTAGTGCTGATCTAGATCAGGTGATAAGCGAAATACTCGGTTCGGAGTGTCCAGGGGGTTAAGCCCCCCCCCCCAATCCCCAGTTTTTGGATTGGGTAGCAATCCCCAAGCTTATGCTTAAGTCTCATTACCAGGAGTTTTTACCCAGAGCCTCTTCTTACAGCTAAACCCTAGCACCAAATCTCAATGCTAAGTAAGCTGACCACTGCCATCGTGGAGGGTACTGTTCACGTGTGCATTGTCATTAAATGCTCGAACCTTAATCTCGTCACCGTTAATGACAATGCGCGAGATCGAGCCGTTGTCCGCACCATTAAAGGCAAACGGCTGTGCGCCACTGGCCTTGGCAAGGATATGACCAATAACCCCGCCGTGAACCACAGCAACTACATTCTGATTTGGGTGAGCTTTGTGGATCCGCGTTAGACCCGCCATTACACGTGTATTTAGCGTCTCCCAACTCTCTGCGCCGGGTATTAAATCCCAGCGTTGCTGTTCCTGCATTTGCGTAAATATGGGGTCGCCTGCCGCTGCGCGTATGCGCATTACGCCGCCTTCCCAGTCGCCGAGAAATACTTCTCTGAGGTCTGCCTCAACAATAGGGGTTAGGCCTAGGTGGCGGCACAGTGGTGCGGCTGTCTGGTGGGTTCTTTGCAGGCTGGTGACATAAATGGCGTCAATGTCTTCGCCTTTTAATCGCTCCCCCACCATTTCTGCTTGCTGCTCGCCGTTGGCGTGTAACTCAGGGTCGCCGTGTCCGTCCACAAGTGGAAACGGATTTTCCTCTGATGCTGCTCTAGATTCACCGTGGCGAACTAAAGTGATTTGCGTGGCACCTTCCGGTGCCTGATAACTGTGTTGTCGATACTGGGCCATAAATACTTCTCGTTAAGGGCGGTAGCCAAAGTTAGGTGGATCTGTTCTTAATGCGCGCTGGGCAAGTTTTGCCCATTGGCATAGGTATGCTCGGGTTTTGCGTGGATCGATTATTTCTTCGATCTCAAAAAATTCAGCAGAGCGGTAGGGCGAACGTAAATTGTTTAAACGCTCTTTAATTTTTGCAAGGTGTGCGTCTGGATTTTCCGCTGCCGCAATTTCGGCCTTATAGGCCACCTCTATGCCGCCTTCGATAGGCAGTGAGCCCCAGTCACCAGACGGCCACGCCGCGCGAAAATGATGGCTGCCGGGTTTGTGGTTGCCTGCGCCAGCAACGCCAAAAGCTTTGCGGATAACCACGCAGCAAAACGGCGTTGTTAGCTGACCAAGGGCTGCCAACGCAGCAGAGCCATAGCGAATGGTGGCCTCTTCTTCAGATTGCTTACCAATCAAAAATCCGGGGCAGTCTTCCAAATGGATAACCGGTAGGTGAAAGGTGGAAGCCAAATCTAGCAAGCGGATAAGTTTGCGTGATGAATCTGCTGTCCAAGCGCCGCCGTAAACCCTTGGGTTTTCAGCAAATACTGCCACCGGAATACCGTTAAAGCGCGCCAATCCTGTGATCAGCGAGCGACCCCACTTACGCCCCATTTCGAAAAACGAGCCTTCATCACAAACGGATTCCAGCAACTGGTGCATTTTGTAAACCTGTCTCGGTTCTTTGGGCACAAGGGTGAGTAAGCTCTCGTCCTCTCGCTTTGGGTCATCTGTGCATTCAATGACAGGCGGCAACTCGTCTACGCTGCTGGGCAGGTAGGACAAAAACTGTCGGGCCATTGCAAAGGCCTCTTCTTCAGTGTCGGCAACATCATCAATGGCACCGTTGCGGGTATGGATTTTGTACGACCCCAATTCTTCTTTACTGACATCACCCAAGCTTGCCCAATCCACCAATGCTGGCCCGGCAATCATCATTTGTGCACTGTCTTTAACAATCACTGAATAGTGCGATGTGGCCACGCGAGCTGCGCCCATGCCTGCAACTGAGCCCAGCGCCAGTGATACAGAGGGCGCTATGGAAAGGTGAGAGACCACTGTTTCCCAGCCGCGTAGTTCTGGAATATAAGTGCGCCCAGCTGTTTCAATGGTTTTTACCGAGCCGCCGCCGCCCATGCCATCTATTAATCGGAGGTGGGGCAGACGTAGTTCAGCTGCTAAACCTTCTGCTCGAGTGCGTTTGCCGGCAATAGAAGCGTCAGCCGACCCGCCTCTTACGGTGAAGTCATCGCCAGATAAAATAATCGGTCGATCATCAATGTCTGCTGTGCCAAAAACGAAGTTAGAGGGCGTAAAAGCTATTAGTTTGCCGTCTTCGTCGTATTCACCGACACCGGCCAAGGTACCTATTTCGTGGAAAGTGTCACTGTCAGCAACTTTGCCAATACGTTCACGGATGGTGAGTTTGTTAAACTCGTGTTGCCGAGCAACTTTTTCTTCGCCACCCATTTTGTAGGCCAATTCTGCCCTACTGTGCATTTCTTCAATTTCTTTGTCCCAACTCACATCTCTCTCCTCTTATTATCCCCAGATGAATCCGTTTTAAGCGCGCGTGCCCTTGAAGTCAGCATTGCCGAAAGCGCCCAGTTTTACTGACCCAGTGATTTCGTCTCCGGCAACCGTGGCAGAAAATTCAAGGTTCATAGGCATGGGTGAAGTGATGCTGGTGGTCCAAGACAAGTTGTCACCGTCGACCTTGCCATCGGTAATTGCCATCTCGCCCTGAGGACTTTGCATGGTGCCGCTGAGTTCGCCGCTGTTGGTTGTGAGTACTAACGTACCGGTTTGCGCGCCCATAGGGGTATTAATTGTAGTTGTCCAACTGCCGTCTGCGCTCATGGTTTTTCTCCAATAGTGAAGCGCTGAGTATGTCATACCCTTGAATGCGTCAAAACTATGTGGGGAAACTTTCCTTTTGCGTGAATTTTCAGTGCATTGATCTAGTGTTGAAGGAGAGCACCAGCCAGTGCGTGGCTGCCTAATTTGGCAGGTTTTTTTCTACTTACGTGGGTAGAGGGTTGAAATTTTGCCAACTGGTTCGCCTTTTAGCCGTAAAAACTCAGGCATAGGTAGTTGCGACGGGCTTCTAAGCTACTCTTACGCTCCAATCATATTGGTCATATTGGTCATATTGGTCATATTTGTAGTTTAGGAAGTTTTGCCAAACTAGCTCTCGCCCAGGCGAATGAAAGAGAACAGCTGCAAGCAAACAGAAAGACGACATAAGGACAACATAAGGACAACATAAGGGGCATTTTTTAGATGAACTATTTTAGTGACGCGCTACTCAAGTATGGCGACTTCGGCAGTAGAACCAAGAGAAGAGACTATTGGATGTTTATTCTCTTTTATCTATTTCTTAGCTCAATGGCGCGAGTCTTAGATTTAGTGCTCGGATTTGGTCTGGGTTTAGGGCTGGGGTTTAGTCTTGTGAGTTGGTTTTTTTCCCTCGCTACGCTGATACCCTTGATAGCTGTTACAGCCAGAAGGTTGCACGATACGAGCCGCAGCGGCTGGTGGATGCTGCTTGGTTTTGTCCCGTTAGTGGGCCTAATAATTCTTATTATATTTTTGTCTCAGAAAAGCCAAGCCAATAACCAATATGGCGAAAGTCCAGAGTAGCTATTCGCTAGACTTTAATCCGATAAAACCCAATGCCCCGAGGAATAAGCCAATGCCCACGGTTATGCTCAGTGCCAGAGCAGATTGAGAAATTTGAAATATTGCTTGCAGCGCCGCGGTGAATATCCAGCCAAAGGCGTTGTCTATGGGGTTCCCTGGGTTGATGAAAAATACCCCAACCACTAAGAGATTAATTAAGGCGATTGAGAAAAGGATTTTCTGCAATTTGCCCTTAGAATGCTGTGAAGCAATTTTTGCCATAACGGCAAACCCGAACAATTCACTATTTTGCAGATGATATTTGGTTTCTTTCTCGCGCTGTAAAATACTTTCAAATTCGTTCATCAAATTACCTTCTTCTTTTTGTCTCTAGCATTTGGGGCATTTGGGGAGTCTTTGGCGTTTTGCTCAAGCTTGCCAAGCTTCTGCGTGGCTCTACTGAGTTTTGATTTTACGGTACCCGGATTGAGCGCCATCAACTCACCTATTTCTGCAATTTTAAATTCGTAGACAAAACGCAAAATCACCAGCGCACGCTCTTCCATGTTGAGTGGTTTTATCAGCGCCACAAAAGCTCTGTCCATTTCTGGCTCCGGTGTATGGAAACCTTCAAGGGATTCTTCGTAGGAGTTAGAGAGGTTAAAGGCATCTGAGGAAACGTAAGCGTTTTCTTTTTTTATTGCGTCTTTAAAGCAGTTAACCGCAATGCCTGCTATCCAATGTTTAAACGCTTTGTTGCGATCAAAGCTTTTCAGATAAGTAAACGCATTGAGAAAAGTTTGTTGAGTAATGTCCTGGGCTAAAGCCCTGTTGCCACTGGTCAGTCGCATATTCAGCCCAAAAACATAATCGCTGTGGCGCTGCACAAGGGGGCCAAAGTGGAATGCCCCCTCAGCAAGCGTGCGACGTACAAGTTCCGGGTCTGGAATCATTGGCTAAACTTGGCTGTCTTTCTGTTGAGCGTTTTGCTGAGCGTCTTTTTGGTAAAAACCAAAGCCGCTCATTGCCAGACCAAAGAGGGCAAAGCACAGGCCTAACCCCACAACAAAATCCCCATGTCGGCCAAAGCCAACGTAGCCTAGGCAGGCAACGCCTAGTCCGAAGCCGAGAGTTAAAATTCCTCGTCTTAAGTCGTTTCTAGCAGATACTTCTTTGTAGCCCGGAATACCGCGCAGCAATTCTGGGGCAATTTGCTGGCCACTGTTTATAAGCACCTGCAACGACTCATGGAACAACCGGTCTCGGTTGCGTTCATATTTATAGTAAATGTGGACAATAAGGGCTGGCAATCCAAAAGCCATAACAATAGCCAACACCGGAATCAGTAGGTCTTCTAATAAATGCATATGTTTTTCCTTTACGAGGATTGTGCGTCCATGTTGTGAAGTGGGCAGTTAACAGTGAAACGAATCTACTTCGCCGCCTGAAGATGTCTTCAGAGCATTGCGCTCTGCTTCTTCCGGTAGATCAATGTTGCCGCCGCTGGAAACGCGGCCTTCAACAGACATGGCTCCGCACATTTCAGCAGAGCCACCAGATGAAATACGCACCGATGCTCTGTTAATTTCAACCTCATTTGCAAATCCAATTTGGCCGCCGGAACTTGCTTCAACCTTGGCACTGGTCACATTCATGGGCGCTTTTATGTCTATTTTCGCACCAGAGGAAACGTCTACCTCAAGGTAGGTGATTCGGCTATTGTCGCCATTAATGCGCAGCGAAGATCCTGAACTCGCGGTTAACTCCACTTCTGCACTGTTGGAGAAGCATTCACTCACTCGCCCCTCAGCAGCAGATTTGACTTCAATCGCTTCCGGGGAATAACTCAATACCAGTTCGGCAGAGATAGATTCAAAGCCCTTAAACCAAGATGAAAATGAACCGTTTTTTGATAGGGAGATTTCATTGGCGCTTATATCCAAGTCAAAAGCGTCCTCGTCACTGGCTGTTATTCTAATGATTCCGCTATCGTCCTCATCGCCTGTGCGGGCTCGAATGCAGGTAAGGGTAAACTCGATACCCTCATCAATTTCAACCTCCTCAGCATCTTTGGCTATGGGGTACTCAAAAACCTCTGCGCTGGCAGTTGGCGCTAAAGTCCCTGCGATGGTCAGTAGTAGTATTTGTATTAGAGCGTGTATTTGTGACCGGTTAATGTGCTGCATATTGATCTCCTGTTTTTCTATATACTCAGTGCCTGCCCAAAACGTTGCATGCAGGGTGAAAAAAATCTGCTTAAACGGACCTCACCAATCAATGACGCTCATTTCATGCCCCAGCTAATAGTCAAGTATTTCAAGCAAAGCAAGCCACAGGCATGGCCAAAGTCTTGAGCGGTATAGGTACCCTTAATGAAGGGCATTTACATGCCTCACTAAAGCACATATACGCCGGTGATCAGGGCCAGTTAGAGGTGCCCTTCGGCAAGTTTGTTGCAGACGTTGTACGCGACGGCGTGATATTTGAGATTCAAACATCCAGTTTCAGTGGGCTGGGGCGCAAAATGTTGGCCCTTGCGGAACAGCAGCCGGTGGTACTGGTGCATCCAATAGCGCATAGCAAAACCCTGATTAAACTGAAAAAAGATGACAGTGGAGAATTCACTCGCCGCCGTTCACCTAAGCGCGGTGCATTGGCACACATTGTCAGCGAGTTAGTCTATATCCCGGGGCTGCTTAAGCATCCAAATTTCTCAGTGGAAGTGGTGTTGATTGAAGAAGAGGAGGTGCGTAGTTTTGATGCAAAGGCGCGCCGGGGCCGGGGAGGGTGGCGAGGCCAAGGCCGACAACTCGTTAAAGTGTTAGATCAAGCGCGTATATCCACCCCTTATAGCTTGCTAGATTTTTTGCTTGAAGACTTGCCGGATCCCTTCACCACCAAAGACCTTAGTGCAGCTCTAGATCAACCCCAAGAAATTGCTCAACAAATGGCCTACTGTTTGAGGCACATGGATGTGGTGGATGTGTGCGGTAAAACTGGTAACTTGCTCAATTATAAGTTTTTGGATGAATAATTTGATCGGTGTGGCGCCAAATCTTAGTCAGTTTGACAAACGATAGTTGTTAATTTTGCTGGCGTTGCTCTAGATAGCTATGTAGTTCTAGTTGCGCATCTTTGCTTAGCACCAAACCCAGTTTAGTTCTGCGGTACAACAGGTCATCGGCTTGTTGTACCCATTCGTTGGCTATCAAGTAATCTACTTCTGCGGCATATAGTTCGCTGCCAAAGTGTTGGCCTAAGTCAGCCAAACTATTATGCTGAGCGAGCATTTTAAAACTGTCGGTGCCGTAAAGTCGCGCTAATCTGCGTGCCAGCTTTTCGCTGATAAATGCATAGTCTTGTTTAATTTTGCTGACTAAATCTTCATAGCCATCTACTGGAAAGTGGCCGCCGGGTAAGCGGGTGCCAGAGGTCCACGGCTGATTGGCCTGGCCGAGGTAATTGCACACTCTACCCACCACCTCTTCTGCCAATTTTCGGTAGGTGGTGATTTTGCCGCCAAACACGTTAATGAGTGGGCCGCCGAGTTCGTTGTTCTCTCTCACCACATAGTCCCGGGTGGCCTCTTGGGCTTGGCTTGCGCCGTCATTGTACAAGGGGCGCACGCCGGAGAATGTCCAAACCACATCCTCTGGGGTTATGGCATCGCACAAATATTCGCTGGCAGCCTCACACAAATAATCTATCTCGTCTTGGGTGATTTTTGGCGGGGTGTGTATGTCGTTGTTTTCGGTATCAGTTGTGCCGACCAATAAAAAATCATTTTCGTAGGGAATGATAAAAATCACTCGGTCATCGGCTGCTTGGAATATATAGGAGCGATCATAGGGTAGCGTGCGGCGAATGACTATGTGGCTGCCGCCTACAAGGCGCACGTTATTAGCGTGGTTTAAACCAAATACGCCTTTGAGTATTTCATCCGCCCAGGGTCCGCTGCTGTTAACGACAACAGTGGCTGTAACTTGGAAGGTCTCGTCAGTCACTGTGTCATGCAGGGTCAGCAACCATTTGTTTTGTTGATACACTGCAGATCGAATGGCAGTGCGTGGCAAAATTTGTGCGCCGTTTTCTGCTGCCTGTTGCAAATTGAGAATGACCATGCGCGAGTCTTCTATCCAGCAGTCTGAATATTCAAAGCCCTTTGTGAAATCGCTCTTTAAAATTTGCCCTGCTGGATCTGTAGTTAAATCTAGGGTCTTGGTGGCCGGTAATAATTTGCGTCCACCCAAATGATCGTAAAGAAAGAGGCCTAGGCGGAGTAGCCAGGCTGGGCGTAAACCACTGTGGTGGGGGAGCACAAAACGCAGCGGCCAAATGATATGGGGTGCCATCTGTAGCAGTTCTTCACGCTCTATCAGCGCCTCCCGGACTAATCTGAATTCGTAATATTCTAGATAGCGCAGTCCGCCGTGGACAAGTTTGGTGGATGCTGAAGATGTGCCGCCGCCAAAATCTCCTGAGTCACATAGGCACACTGACTGGTTCCTTCCTGCTGCATCTCTGGCTATACCAGCACCATTGATGCCACCGCCTATAACAAAGGTGTCGTAGTGGGCTGGGCTTTGATCAGCTTCAGCGTGGTCAGACTGTTCCATCTAGAGAGCATCCCCATGGGTTATGCAGAAGTTTCGAAATTTGTGCCGCTCGGTCCTGATCTGACTAATAACAATGCAAGCTCAGGCCCTACACCAAAAGGATGGTAGATCTGGGGTTTTTGCACCCATATTTTTAGCTAAACATTGTTAGATCAATATGCGGAAGATCTGCAGCGCGAGTTTAGTCGTTGGACGAGGATTTACTTTGTACGCTGTAGATGCCTAATGTTACGACTAACACGGCTACCAGGTCGAGCCAGTTTCGCGATTCTTGGTAAAATAATGCACCTACGCCCATTGCGCTGACCCCTTCCAACATAATCACCACTGCCGCTACATGGGTGCTGAGCTTGCTCAAGCCGTTGGCGATTAGGCCTTGGGCAAAAACATGGGCGACTAGGGCTAGGAGAATGAGTGGAATCCATCCTTCTATACTTGTTGGTACAAACCCGTTGCCCATTACTTCGCCCATCACTATAGCGACGGGTAATAGAAAAACTGCCGAGGCAACGGATGAATAAAACATGGTGGTAAGGGTACTTTGCACTGACCGACACTTGGCAACGGCAAACAAATAGCCGGTAAAGAAAAACCCAGTGATGAGTCCGTAAAAGTCACCCAGCCAATGTGCGTTTGAGAAGGACAAGTGTTCACGGGCCAGCAGCAGTGCGCCGACAATGGCTAAGACTAGCCCAAAAACAAAGCGGCCACTGAGTTTAATACCCAAGAAACAGATGCCGACTAAGGGCACCCAGATGCTGGACATGGTGGCTAAGAAAGTTGCGTTACCAAGACTGGTGTTGACTAAGGCTAGGTGCCAAAAAATCAGATCTCCGGCAAAAAAGAAGCCTGCCCAGAGCAATGGTCCAATGTTGCCTTGAGGTACTCGAAAGGTGGCTTTGTCGCGCTGATAAAAAATCACTAGTGCCAGTATGGGCACTGCGATTGCTACGCGCCAAAACGCAGCGGCAATGGGGCCAACATCAATTTCACGCAGAATTGCCGATGACACACCCAAGGTCAGCGCGCCGAGAATAACCAGTGCTAGAGGGTTATTCAGGCTATTGAATTTAGCGGATGGGTTGGCCGGGTGGTGCAAGCAAGTGTCCTTAGTTAGACATTAAATAGTTAGACATTAAATAGTTAGACTTTAAATAGTGAGGCGCTAAATAATTGCGCTATTTGACACGCTAACTACGGGGATGAGAAGAACAGAATGCTGGGTTTTTTTCAATAAAGTTAAAGCGTGGGGGCATTGTCGCTGACCCACGCTCTTGCCTAATGATGGATCTAAGCTTGGTTAGGCTACTAACCCTTGCAGTATTGCTGCTTCATGGCGTACATGCTCTGGCGCGCCTAACCACTGCCGGTTTGCGCCAATGCGCTTAAACCAATAGTGCAGCCCAACTAAGTCTGTAAAGCCCATGCCGCCGTGTACCTCGGTTGAGGTTTTGGCAATGGCTTTACCCACTTCAGATAGATGCGCCTTGGTGTGGCAGGCGGTGGCTCTAGCTTCGTCTGGCAAATCTGCCAGTGCGTGGGCGGCGAACCAAACCATTGAGCGACAAGGCTCTAAAGATGCAGCCATTTCAGCGCACATGTGCTTGACCGCTTGGAAGCTGGCAATAGGACGATTGAATTGCTCGCGCTGCTTTGCGTAATCTACGGCTTGATCAAGCATGTCTTGGGACGCCCCAAGGGTGTCTGCTGCCAGCATCACTCGGCCAATATCTAAAGCGGCTTCAAATACGCTGACATTCGTGCTGATGCAGGTGGCAGTAACGTCTTTGTAGTTTAACTCTACAGTTTGGCGGGTTTTGTCCACGGTGGTTAATAGGGTGCGCGTAAGCCCAGTATCATCGGCTGAGACCATGTATAGGTGCTTGTTTTGGTCTGCTACCAAATAACTGTCCGCTATTGCATCAAAGGCAAATAACGAGGTGCCGTTCATGATGCCATTGCTGACCTGAATGCCTGCATTATTACGGCGTTTAATGGCTTCGCCAAATGCAATGCCTACACGGTGTGTGCCAGCTGCCAGCTGGGCGAGCATTTCGCCATGATCGCCACCGCTGGCGATCAGTGCAGTAGGTGCCATAACCGCGCTGCCCAAAAAGGGGCCAGGTGCGACATTGTTGCCTAAACATTCTGCCACTATGGCTGCGTCAAGGGGCGTCATGCCAATGCCGCCGTGTTCCTCAGGAATAAGTATTGCAGCTACGCCCAGTTCGGCCAGTCCAGCCCAGACGTCAGCATCGCTGCCGCCCTCGGCGTATTTGCGTACTTGATCTAGTGAGGCGTTGTCGTTCAAAAAGCGTTTCACATTATCCTGTAGGAGGATTTGTTCTTCTGATAATCCAAATTGCATTTAATCTCTCCTAGCGGGATTTTTCGATTTTTGGTTCGCGTGGCATGTCTAAGCCGCGCTCACTGATGATGTTTTTCTGAATTTGCGAGGTGCCGCCGCCAATGATCAGGCCAAGGTAATACATGTACTCGCGCTGCCAGCTACCGGTGTTGCGCAGGTGCGGATTGTCTTCATAAGCCAGACCAATTTCGCCCATTACATCAATGGCTAAGCCTTCAAGTTCATGGCGTAGCTCAGTACCTTCCAGCTTGGTGATCATGCGTGAAAGCCCCGCATCTTGACCGGGGTTCAAACGTGCAGAAAGCACTCTGAGTTCGTTAAAACGCATGGCCATGACGTGGCCTTGAATCTTCATTAAACGGTCACGATAAACCGGGTTATCGATAAGGCGTTCGCCGTCTGCGGTGTCTGCTTTCATCAATTCAATGAGAGTGTTTATGCGGGTTTGTGCAGTATTCGCGGGCGCCAGAGTTTCTCTCTCGTGACCCAAAATTGCGTTAGCTACCTGCCAGCCCTGACCGCGCTCACCGACAATTTGGTGCTTAGGCAGGCGCACATCTGTATAGAAAGTTTCGTTGAAGTTGGCGGCGCCAGTCATATCGACGAGCGGACGAATTTCAATGCCAGGTGTCTTCATGTCGAACAGCAAAAAGGAAATGCCTTTGTGCTTGGGTGCATCTGGTTCGGTTCTGACCAAACAGAATATCCAATCTGCAATGTGCGCCGTACTGGTCCAGATTTTTTGCCCGTTCACTACCCATTCATCGCCGTCTAAAACCGCTGACGTGGTGAGGCTGGCAAGATCGCTGCCTGCGCCGGGTTCAGAATAACCTTGGCACCAAATCATCTCTCCATGAATGGTGGGGCGAATGAATTGCTCTTTTTGTTCTTGAGTACCCATCTCTAGCAGCGTGGGCACTAGCATGGAAATACCTTGCCCCCCCAGACCTGTGTTTACCCTTAGGTTGGAGAATTCTTCTGCAATGATTCTAGACTTAAGAATATCGGGCTCTGCGCCAAAGCCACCAAATTCTTTAGGAATGGTGCGTGCGGTGTAGCCGTTCTCTATCAATAGCTTTTGCCAGTCTTTGGCGGTTTGCCCGCGAAGGTCGTTGCCCTTGGGCGCCTTGTGGGCGTTGTTGGCGAGGAAACTTTGTACCTCCACACGAAATTCGTCGTACTCTGAACCGAATGATAGATCCATGACCGCTCCCGGATATTTATAATTAGAATTTGGCGTTGCCGTTATTGCTTGTAACGCTCAAAATTTAGCCTCCAAAGGCTACCCGCTCGAAACAGCTCTGGCAACTGGCGGAGGTGTGGCCGGAGTGGTACACAACGGCAAGGCCATGGGATACGCTGCTGCAGAGATAGCAGCATGCCTTGCGCAAGTTAAAGAGTTAAAAGGAAAGAAATCGATGTCGACAGAAAATGCATTAGCAATGCTGCGCACCATGGCGCAGATGCAAGATGAACATAATGCGCTGGTACACCCGCAATGGCGCGACCAAGGCCATCAATATTATAGAGCAGTGTGGGTTGAGTGCGCAGAAATGCTCGACCACTTCGGCTGGAAGTGGTGGAAAAAACAGAGTCCAGACTTAGATCAGGTAAAGCTCGAGTTGGTGGATATTTGGCATTTTGGTCTTAGTGAAATGTTACGTAGCGGACCAGTGGATGAGGCTATTGCCGCTCAACTCAGTGCAATTGAAGCCGCTGACGTCAATGCGCCTGAAGACGTGCGCGCTGAAAATTTTCGGCTTTCTATCGAGCAGCTAGCCGCAGCGTGCTTGGCTACCCGATCTTTTGATTTGCCCGCCTTCAAATTGGCTATGGCCAGTTTGCCTATGGATTTGCCAGAACTTTACGCGATGTACATTGGCAAGAATATTCTTAACCGGTTCCGCCAGAACAATGGCTATAAGAGCGGCGAATACCGCAAACTTTGGCAGGGTCGCGAAGACAACGAGCATTTAGTTGAGTTATTGGACGAGTTGTCTGACGTGGTTGAAGGTCTACCGGACAAGTTATACGCCGGCCTGGAAGCGCGTTACACAGCCTGATGCCTGTCGCCAAAATCCCTAGGATTCAGATCGACACTTTATGGGTAGAGCGTTGGCAACCGGAGTTGATTGGTACATTAATGTTTGTGCTGCGCACCCACCAAGCGCGTGCGCAAGTGTTGTTGATTCACAAAAAGACAGGCCATGGTCAGGGCCGCGTTAATGGACCCGGTGGTAAGTTAGATGCTGGGGAGAGTTTGACCGCCTGTGCCACGCGAGAAGTGCTTGAAGAAGTGGGGCTGCAAGTGGCGAATCCAGTATGTCGGGCGGAGCTGCGTTTTGTAGAGTTAGATGGGTCTCAATGGCTGGGTTATGCATATACCGCAGATCAGTTTGGCGGCCAGTTAATAGAAACGCCAGAAGCGAAACCCTTTTGGTGTGATATTGAGGAAATTCCATTTGCTGATATGTGGCCGGATGACCAGATTTGGTTGCCAACTATTTTGCAACAGCATGCGAGCCAGTCTATTGGTAAATCGCTTGACCAAAAATCTGGCGATAAACACCAGCCGCTGGTCGGGGACTTTTTGTTCGAAAACGAACAGCTGCTTGAGCATCGAGTTTATAAGGACAAAACCTTTTCGGTGTCGTTGGACACAGTGCTAGACAATACTTAACTGGTTTAGCTGTAAGGGTTTAGCTGTAAGGGTTTAGCGGTAAGGGTTTGCTGGAGGGCGTAAGTTAAAGCAGGGCGGTTCCCCTCAAACCAAAAAGGACCAAAGTAGCCCAAGGCCAAATAAGACCGGATAAAGCTATTCGGCGAATTTGAATATAAGGAAAGTGATCATGCGCATCGGCATATCTATTAGTTCTAGCTACCGTGTTGAAGACCCAAGTTTGGGTGCCAGATTTATGATTGAGCGTGCGGCCACAGCCCGCCGAGCGGATTTAGACAGCCTTTTCATTGGCGACCATCATGTTACGGCCCAGCCTTACTACCAAAATTCTCCAATGCTGGGCCGCTTACTTGCCGAGTGGAACAACAAGCCGGCTGGGGCACTCTACCTTTTACCTTTGTGGCACCCGGTATTGCTGGCTGAACAAATTGCGACCCTTGCCGCCATCATGGAGGGCAGGTTTATTTTGCAATGTGCGTTAGGAGGAGAGCGGCCACAAAGTGAAGGCATGGGCATTGATATGAAGTATCGAGCGCCCATGTTTGAAGACAGCCTAGATATTATGCAACGACTTTGGGCTGGCGAAACTGTTACTCATGAACGGTTTTGGAATATTAAGAATGCCAAAATTTCACCGCTGCCCGCCCAGAAGATAGAAGTGTGGGTGGGTTCATCTGCGCCAGCTGCGTTGAACAGAACGGCGCGGGTGGCCGAAGGTTGGCTGGCGCAACCTGGGCTGAGTTTGCAGGGCGCAACAGATCAGCTTAATCAATATCGTCAGGCTTGTGCCGAGCATAATCGCCAGCCCACGGCAGTAGCTGTTAGGCGGGATATTTTTGTCGGCGGTACCTCCCAAGAGGCAGAAGCCTTTAAAAGTAAAGCTGTGGAAAAAGGCTATAGAGGGTTTGCCCCTGAGTCGATGTTGGTGGGTAGCGTTAACCAAGTGGCAGATGAATTGGCGGCTTTTAAGGAGGCCGGTTTTACCGATGTCATTATTCGCAATATGTCATCGAACCAGTCTGAGGCTCTGGCCAGTATAGAAAGAATTGCAGAGGTCAAAGCTATGCTCGAGCGTTCAGATCAGTAAAAAACCGCCCCATCAAATGGGCTAAAAATTCTTAAAAAAACTATTTACATCCTCTTTTAACGGCAGATAATCCAGCTTAATGACTTTGTATTTTGTTGGGTACCTTTGCCCGCAAACGACGGTGTTTTTGGTTGCTGGTTAGGGTGTTCTTTTTAACGAGGCTGCCTGATCATAGACTGAAAACTTTTTTACAGACAAGTAACTTAACCGCGAACGAAAGATAGAAATTATCTGTTTCGAGTTGGGAGAACCTTTATGAAGAACCCGGGTGAGGATGAAGCGCGAGGCATCGAAGACGATGTGTTGGATGAAAATTTTATCGAAGAAAGCGCAGATTGGGAAAGCTCTGAGCCGGAGTGGGGCAATGGCAAAGGTGATCAGCTCACCTGTTCTGCGAAGACCAAAATGACACGTCAGGCCATAGAAGATTGGCATGAGCAACGCAGAATTGAGCGCGAGCTTGATGCGCTGCTAAATGACTAGTTTTAGGCGCTGAGGCGTAATGACTTTAATTCCAAGGCGTTACCTCACATAAAATAGTTGGCACAAACGATGCGGTATTAGTGTTGGATATTTTTGCTTGCGCTTGTAAAGGGCGTCACGCGAAATTTGGTTGGCGGAGTGATGGCGTTAGTGATCAAGTAATAACCGAAATTCCTCGATCGCGGCGATAACAAATTTATTGTCGTCGTTATTGCCGCGATTAGGCGATGTATAAAATCTCTAGAGTAGCCGGCTAAAGTCTGCGCTCGCTAGTTTAATCGCTCAACGCGGATTTGGATGGCGGGGTGATCCCAGCGATGAATAGAAGAAAGTGCTGATGTGGTGAGCCCGTCAGTAGTTGTGACTACGCCTGCGTGCACGAACACGCTATCTCTGACATCGTCGCGAACGGCGTTGAAGCCTTCTTGAGCGCCGCCAGCTGCTGCAGGGCCGGGCATGGTAGCGGCAGTTTCAGTATTTGCCTCTGTGCCAGTGTCATAACTCAGCGCATTCACGCGCATGGATTCATTAGAGTTCAGGGTCGATATATCAATGCGGTTGAGAGCCGCGATAGCGTCATTTGTATTCACTAGCATTGCTACTAAAGACAGTGACAGACTTCTGATTTGGGATTCAGTCACTTCGACCTCTATACTTTCAGATTCTCCCGGTCCTATATCGCCGGTTCCAGAGGCCGCGCCAAAGACACCTACCATGTTTTCAGCCGCAGCAAGTAAAGCGCTATTGTCACCACTCTCAGCAAGCATCTCTAACTCTGTAGAAGCAGGTTCGCCAAGGTTAAAGGTGCTCCAGCTACCGTCATGTAACACAATGGCAACAGGTGAAAATGGTTGTGCAGCTGTGGTGTTAGTCAGGGTCACTCGGTAACTGATGGCGGCTTGCTGTGTAAATGACGTCGCTAGATTGCTGTTGGCCCCGCAAGCCACTAACAGTGATGCTGATATTGCAGTCAGGCTTAGTTTTAAGAGAATTTTCATTGTGCTTTCCTTAACGTACGGTGACAGTGATTCTGGCAACAGGATTGAGCCAACGCTGTACCCTGCTATCTACGTCGCTTATGCCGCCCGCTGTATTGGCGTCACCTAAGTTGCCGCGGTGGATGTGGACAAAACCTTCAGTAGTGGTTGTCACGCCTGTGCCGCCTGTTCCAAGTACTGGGTTTAGCGGTTCTGGAACTGGAAAACCTGGTGTGTTCAAATCGCCGCCGCCACGTAATTCATCATTGGCTTCGGTGCCTGCGTCGTAGGCGTTGGCATAAAAGGTATAGGTGCCAGCTTCGGTGGGGATATCAACTGCATTTAGCCCAACGAACCCGTCATTAGATGGCAACACCATTGCCACAATAGACAGTTGTGTATTTGCCGTGGCGTTAATCGTGTCTAGCGTGCTCGTAGCTGTGGCGCCCGGGGCTAGCAAGCCCGCCGCTGGGTTGTTGTCCATAGTCGCACCTGAGCTGGTTAATACGCGTGCAAGGTCTTCAATCTCTCCGGTTTCAGCCATCGTTTGCAATTCAGTCGAGGCGCTTACGCCACTGGCGAATAGGTTAACGTCGGCAGCATGTGCTACTACGGCAATCGGAGTAAAGTATAAGCCTCGGGTTATGTTGTCGATGGTGATATCAAAGTCGACTGCCGCAGCCATTGGGGCTAGGGCAGATAAAATAATGGCTATAAGACATTTGTTAGTTTTTGCGATGAATCGCTTCAATATGCTATTTGTCGTAGCAGATAGTTGGATTGCAGGTCGGTCGAGGTGGTTAATTAACATATGTGAGGTTTCCGAAAGTAAGTAAATTTGTTAGAACAAAATTTGCGTAGTCGATTAGAAAAACATATTGCTACGAACTTAGTCACCTGATTGGCGTAAAAGTTGTGTTTGGGCAGGTTGCGGGCTTATTGAAAGCCTGTTTTTAAGGTTGGTTGTTGGTGCTTTTAAACCCATAAATCGCACCCGCATTATGTTAAGTTAAGGCTTATTACTATTTGAGCGCCTTATGTCTGACTTGCCCAATTGCCCTGAATGTAGTTCTGCACTTACCTATCCAGATGGTGAGTTTTTAGTCTGTCCAGAATGCGCGCACGAGTGGAGTCCTACTGATAACCAGGGTGATTTGGAGGAGGGTGTGAAAGATGCTCACGGTAATCTTTTACAAAATGGCGACACTATTAGTGTGATCAAAGATCTGAAAGTGAAAGGCTCTTCCTTGGTGGTGAAAGTGGGTACAAAGGTCAAGAATATTCGGTTAGTGGACGGCGATCACGACATTGATTGTAGAATTGACGGCGTGGGTGCCATGAAGCTTAAGTCTGAGTTCGTCAAGAAAGTCTGATCCTTGGTTGGTCTGTATCGTTGAGGGTAGGTCGGTTGACTTGCCTAGAGCCTAGCCGCCCGCGTGTAATCTTTCGAGTGTCCCCTTGCCTTGCCTGAACCGTTTTTTATTCTTTCGCCAACTCGTCATAACCCCGTCATAGCCCTTCGCTTGTATTCCTATCCCCTTAAAGACAGAATCTTCGTTAAGAGGGAGATTCCATTGCTTGGCTTAAGACAATGTGTGTATCTGATTTTGACCTGATTTTTCCGGGCATTAGATGCAATTTAGCTATGTCAAAATCCAACGTGAAAGTCCTGCAAGCAAAAAAATTTTGGGGAAATCAGTGTCTAATTTAAACAAGCTACTTATTGCTAATCGTGGCGAAATAGCCATCCGTATCACTCGTGCCGCTCAAGAATTGAGCATCACAGCAGTTGCCATTTATCCCGAAGATGACGCTCAGTCTTTGCATGTACGCTTAGCTGATGAGGCTATTG
>CAJJAQ010000171.1 GCA_905182095.1 uncultured Pseudomonadales bacterium
ACTGTTTTGTTCATCTCCCACAAGTCGTCTTTGCGCTATCTAGAACGCCAACTACTGCCAATACACGGCGCTTCATGGGTCCGATATTCCTTCATTATCTTCAACTATTCTTCGTGAATTTGTACCATATACCTTGAGCATGTTGAGGCTTACTAGAAGTCTAATCAAAGAGTGTTGGGCGCATGAATAAAGATCTAGACGTTGCAAACGCAAAAGCTGCAAAAGAAAGGCCCAATTTGGCCTTCGTTCCCTTTACCGAGGCAGTGCTGCACAAACTGAGTACCCACAGTCAAAACAATCAGCTAACACCTGTTATTCCATGCCCCCAATTGGTACCTTTTGATTTGAAGTATGGGACCATTGAAATACTCGTAGAAAACCAATGGGTGACGGTCATTGCTGCCTAAACAGGTTACAGCAGATCTGTGACGATAGACTTTGTTATGGTTCGGCCACTTGTGATTACGTTTATCTCGTCAGATAGGGCTTGTAGGCGTTAAACAACCCTCGATTAACGAGCCTTTCCCGGCAACATTTGCTACTTTGCATCTCCAGTGAAATTGCGTCTAAATCCGGGCGTTTCTTTGTTAAGGCAAAAGTGTGCTACTAAGTTATCTTGTAAATAATTGGTTAGAGTTGGCCGGCGTTATTAGTGGCTTGGTTTGCGTATGGTTGCTAATCAAAGAAAACGTCCTGACTTTTCCCGTCGGCTTAATCTACGCGCTTATCACTGTAATAGTGGTGGCCAGGGCCAATCTTTTTGCTGACGTTCTGCTCAACCTTTACTATGTCTTGATGAATGCCTATGGCTGGTACTACTGGGTTTATGGCGGCGCTCAGCAGCGTCAACAGGGTATTCTAAAACCCATTAGAACGAGCAAATTGACCAACCTCAATTTAGTCGCCGTTACACTTCTAGGCAGCGTTTTGATGGGCTGGGTGTTTTCTGAGTTTTCTAACGCTGATTTAGCTTATGCCGACAGCTTCACAACAGTAGCCAGCTTTACTGCAATGTGGATGACTGCCAGAAAGCATTTATACAGTTGGGTCGCTTGGTTCATTATCGACGCAGTACAAATTGTCTTGTATCTCACTAAGGGGGTAGACGGGCAACCTGGGCTTTTCCTCTACGCAGGCTTGTATACCGTCTATCTTGCTATGGCAGTTATAGGCTTTAGGTCATGGCAAAAAAGCATGCAAGACGTGACGTGATTATTGTCTTAACCGGCCCCGAGTCTTGTGGAAAAACTCAGCTGGCTGAGCAATTGAGTGTTCGGCTGAGCCTACCTGTTGTTGCCGAACACGCTCGGAATTATCTCCAATCTATGCCGCCGGGTTGGCAATACAAACCCTCAGATCTAATTGCGCTGGTTAAACTTCAGCAGGCCTCGGAAGAGGGCGCCCACAACCTTATTCTAGACACTGATTTGCTCACACTGATTATTTGGTGGCGTGAAAAGTACGGCCCAGTGCCAGCGGTTTTTCAAGACGCCATGCAATGCCAGTCGCCCCGACATTATTTGCTCTGCGCACCAGACATTGTTTGGCAACCAGACCCCCTTAGAGAAAACCCACGTGATAGAGAGAGACTGTTTGAAATCTATCAGCACGAACTACGGGTAAGAGATTTACCCTTTGATGTGGTGCATGGCATTGGTCAAAAAAGGCTTGATTGTGCGATAGCCGCCCTAGAAAAAAGGACCAGTAACCGCACAATTGGCTAGAGACCGGCCAATCTCTCGTTTGCCAGTTTATGCTGCGCAACAATCTCTTCGCGCAGATTACCAGCGCGCATTTGAAAGTCAGCCCAAGCCCATTCGCGATACCAACAAGCTTTTAGCACCTTCGACAATCTACCTGGGTCAGCATGACCAATGAGCTGGTGGCTTAATTCCATTAGTCCT
>CAJJAQ010000172.1 GCA_905182095.1 uncultured Pseudomonadales bacterium
AACTGGACGTAGATTTGAGCAATGTTTGGTCTTTGGATATCGACGTAGCCTTCGACGATGATATTGCCGCTGCGTTAGCCGCTATGTTGTCAGAACGAGTCTTGTCGCCATTACTGCCAATGGCTAATGCGCAAAATCTACAGATAGGGAGTGATGTTTAGTATGGCTACACATGTCGTTATTCCTGCGCGATACGCTTCATCTCGCCTGCCGGGTAAGCCCTTAGCGCTTATAAACGGCTTACCTATGATTGTCCATGTGGCCGCTCTGGCGAGTAACTCCATTGCGGATGATGTGGTTGTTGCGGTAGATGATACGCGTGTTTTAGATGCGGTTTTATCCGCGGGCTATAAAGGCTTAATGACTCGAGTAGATCATCCATCAGGCTCGGACCGGGTTATGCAGATAGCTGATGAGATGGGTTGGGATGGCGATGATATTGTCATCAATATTCAAGGCGATGAGCCGCTGCTGCCGCCGAGTATTGTAAATGATCTTTTCGCTGCGATGTTAACCAGCTCTGACGTTGAGATGGCGACCTTATCTGAACCGATTACAAATAGTCGGGACTTTTTAGATGCTAATGTTGTGAAAGTTGTGGTTGGTGATGGCCGTCGTGCCATTAATTTCTCGCGTGCGCCGATACCTTACCCTAGACAAGCCATGCATGATGAAAAGCTGTTAAGTTCTTTTCTGCAAAGCGGCGTGGCGCGCAGGCATATTGGAATTTACGCTTTCCGAGTCTCGGGGCTACGCACATTCGTTAACCTAGGTGAGTCGAACTTAGAGCGGATCGAAAAGTTGGAGCAGTTACGTTGGATCGAGGCTGGTAAAAATTTACTGGTGTTGGACGTTAACCAAGCGGTTCCCGGCGGCGTTGATACACCCGAGGATTTGGCTCGTGTACAAAAGGAGTTTGTGAACGGGTAGTACTTTCTGTAATACCCGCTCACAGTTAAACAGCTTACTTGGGGCTCAACTTACTCGCTTTAAGTTACCTTTTAGGGTTACTTAGGTGCCATACGGATACCGCCATCTAAGCGTATCGTTTCACCGTTCAGGTACGAGTTTTCTACAATCTGCTTTGTCAGCGAAGCGTATTCTGGGGGTAAGCCCAAGCGCTTAGGGTACTGAACCATATCGATTAATGGGTCTCTTACTGCATCTGGCGCACCAGCCATCATTGGCGTATTGAATATGCCCGGGGCAATAGTGCAAATGCGCACGCCTTGGCGAGATAGATCACGGGCGATAGGTAAAGTCATACCTGCAACACCTGCTTTACTTGCAGAGTAAGCTGCCTGGCCAATTTGGCCGTCGTAGGCTGCGACTGAAGCGGTATTGATTATAACACCTCTCTCTAAGGCCTCACCTTCAGGTTCATTCAACTGCATAATCGCTGCACATTTACTCAGAACTGAGAATGTACCGATTAAATTTACCTGAACGATAAAATTGAATTTCGCAATATCCAAAGCACCTTCACGACCCACTGTGCGAGACGCCGCGCCAATTCCAGCGCAATTCACATTGATATGGATAGCGCCGAAATCTTCGTGGATTTGATTAATGGCTGCGGTTACAGATGCATCATCGGTAACATTCACTTGATAGGCTTTGGCGTCGCCAAGTTCTTTCGCGGTAGCATTTGCTAAATCTTCGTTCAGATCTAGAATGGCAACCCTACCGCCATTAGCGATGATCATTTCTGCACTGGCTCTTCCGAGACCGGATGCGCCGCCAGTAATGACAGCGACTTTTCCTTGGATATTCACATGAATTCCTTTAGTTAGTTTCAAACAGTGCCTTAGTATACCCTAAGCTTTTACGGAATCAGCCATAGCCTGTGAATCTCATATCTAATTTTATAGAAGAATCTGAAGCTCGAGTTCTTGAGCAGTGGCTACAAACCTCAGATCAGATCACGTGGCAGCAGGAACATTTCAAAATTTATGGGCGCGAGGTCCTTGCGCCGCGGCAAATAGCCTGGTTTGGGGACCCTGGTCTTAACTATAGATACACGCAATTAGACCACCGAACTAATGGCTGGCCAGAACCCTTGGCTGATCTTAGACAGCGTATTCAGCGTGAGGTAGAGCAACCATTTAACTTTTTGTTATTGAATAAGTATGTAGATGGCAGTCAATATATGGGATGGCATAAGGACGACGAGGCCGGTTGTATCGGTCAAATTGCATCAGTTAGTTTGGGCGCAGTTAGACGCTTCGCCATTGAGCGCGTACCCCAGGGCAGCACGTCTGAGGGCGCTGAAGTGGTTAGGGAGAGCATAGATCTGGCCAATGGCTCTTTACTGTTCTTTGACGGCCGTCAGCGCCATTGTCTGCGGGCAACGAAACGTCCTGTGGGCAGCAGGGTTAATTTAACATTTCGGAATTTGGCATCGTGAATATCCAGCCGGACTTTCTCCTTGAAAACACCTTTGGCCTTACTTCACTGGCCCAGTGGGGCTGCTCTATAGAGCAAATAGATGATGTTTTGGCTGCCCAAGACTTTGCCGCAGAAAACGATCTATCGATGACTTGTCTCGGCGCCGGGTCTAATGTGATTTTGCCGCCACAGCTTTCTGGTCTGGTGTGTTGTATGCGGATTGACGGCATTAACGTCTTGGAAGAGACCACTGATTCGGTTTTGCTTGAGGTCGGGGCTGGCGTAACGTGGCATAAACTTGTCATGGACAGTTTAAAGCAGGGGTGGTTTGGCTTGGAAAATTTGGCCTTAATCCCTGGCTCGGTTGGCGCGGCGCCAGTGCAGAATATCGGTGCTTATGGTGTTGAGGTTGGACAGTTTATTAGCGCAATAAATATTCTTGATGGTCAACAAGAGCTTCGACAGGTGGCACAAAGTGATTGCCAATTTGCCTATCGCTGGAGCATTTTTAAAACTCAGCCGGATTGGATTATTGTTTCCGTGGTTATGCGTTTATCTAAATTGCCGAGAATTGAAGCAAGCTATCCAGAACTACAAAGTTATTTACACGATTTGTCTAAGGCCGAGCCAACTCCCCAAGATGTTGCGGAATGCGTTATTGCGTTGCGCAATAGCAAATTACCCAACCCTTCTGAGTTCGCCAATGTTGGGAGTTTTTTTAAGAACCCTGTAGTCAGCGAAGCGGTTGGTTTTGCCATGCGTGAGCAGGGCTTTAAATCCTTTGTACACGGCGAAAGTCATAAACTGTCAGCTGCTCAATTGATTGATCGCGCTGGTTGGAAGGGTATTCGCCATGGCGATGTAGGTTGCTGGCCGCAGCAACCCTTAGTCATCGTCAATTATGGTTCCGCCAACCGTACAGACATCCTCAGCTTTGCCGAGGATGTTGCGCTCAGTGTGCAGGAACAGTATCAGATTCAGCTAGAGCTAGAACCGTCAGTATTACTCTGAGAGTTGCTGCTTTGAGGCTGAATTAAGACACCTTGTTTGCGTAGAACATTCTCACGATCTCTGCGCTTTACTTCGCGTGGGTCGTTGGTTGCACGTCCCGGAGGTCTGGTTGCTGCTGGGACCTCGGCATCTACTACGGTTTCTTCAACTTCTTCAACTTCTTCAACTGCTTCTACAAGAGTGTCTGCGGCTTTGCCAGCTGACAATTTGTCCTCAGAAGTCTTTGCTTCGGCTGCCTTTTCTGGCTCTGAGGCAGCAACTTCTGGGATCACTGTTGTAGTTTCTTGCGCGACTTCTGTTTTAGCTACTTCTGTTTCAGAGGCCACTGCTACAGAGTTTTGTGCACCTTCCGCAGTTTTGCTCGCTTCTTGAGCCTGAGTTTCGCCGTCATTGTCAGCAACTGCTGTAACTACTGCTGTTACAACTGCGGTTTCTGCAACGTCAGTGACTTCCAGCGGGCTGCTGATTTCTGGTAGCTCAGAACTGACTGTCTCTAACTCTTCCGTTGACACTGTTTGATCGCTAGATTCTGCCGAGTCTTGACTCTTTTTTGCACCACGATTGCGTGGGTCATTGCTGGCTCTGCCGCGAGGTTTACGGTTAGCACGCTGGGCCCTCTCACTTGAGGCCTTCTCAGCTTTGCTTTCTGAGCTGTTGGCTGGATTTTCCGTTATAACTACCGCGGTTTTATCGTTAGTTTTTGCACTTGCCACTTTCGCGCTTTCCCGCGGTGGTGCAGAACGGTCTCTTTGCGGCTGCCTTTTGCTCTTAGCCAATGTTTCTTCTGATGGCTGTCGATCTTCTTTGGGCACAACTACAAAAGGCTTAGATTCCTTCTTCTGAGTCGGCTTTTTAGGTTGCTCTGAACTTTCGTCGCGGCGATTTTCTCCGCGTCGTTTGTCTTCCCGACGCGGGCTGCGACGCTCATCTTTGCTAGAGTCTTTATTAGAATCTCTGCTAGTTCGTTCGTCAGATCTTTGTTCGTCTTTACGATTGTCTTCGCGCTGAGCTTCGTCGCCATTCGATTGACCGCGTTTTGCGCGGTTATCTTGGCCAGCACTGTCTTTTCTTTGTCTGCTTTCTGGTTTGCGGTCATCATCATTGCGTCTACGATTACGTCCGCTAGAGTCGCGATTGTTTTCGCTAGTGCCTTTGTCTCGTGGCGTAGGATTACGTCTGGGACTATCTTCCACGGCTGCCTCGTCAGAGAAAAGGCTACCTACTATACGTTTGAATAGGCTTGGCTTCGACGATGTAGGTGCAGCTTTTGCTGTTACCGGAGTCGCTGCTGGCACTGGTGGAGCAGATTGAATTTGCGTTTTTACTGCTGCTTGAGGTTTTGCTGGCAGCGCCGTATCTGCGGGTATTTCCTGCTGTTGGGCTTGGTTTGCTAAATCTGAAAGCACATCGCTGGGTACTTCACCTTCCCCCTCGACATGGTCATCTCGAAGTCGTTCAACGAGGTAGTGGGGTGTTTCCAAATTAGTGTTTGGAATGATTACGATATGCGTGCCGGTATGTTGTTCTATGGTGGCTAAGTCGCCGCGCTTTTCATTGAGCAAAAATGCTCCAATGGCCAAAGGTACTTGGACTCGAATAACGGCGCTGCGCTCCTTTAATGATTCCTCTTCTAAAACGCGCAAAATTGCTAATGCCAATGATTTGGTGTCTCTGATGCGACCCTGACCATTACACCGAGGGCATAACCCAGTGCTTATTTCCTCTAGTGACGGGCGCAAGCGCTGGCGGCTCATTTCCATCAGACCGAAGCGAGAAATACGCCCTGTTTGAATGCGAGCCCTGTCGGTTTCTAGTGCATTACGCATACGATTTTCGACAGCGCGCTGATTTTTTGGGTTCATCATATCGATGAAATCTATGACCACTAAACCACCAATATCTCGAATGCGCAGTTGTCGTGCGATTTCATCCGCTGCCTCAAGATTGGTATTGAGGGCTGTTTCTTCGATGTCATGACCCTTTGTGGCCCGGGCTGAGTTGATATCGATAGAGACTAAGGCTTCTGTGGGGTCAATTACGATACTGCCCCCGGCCGGTAATTTAACCGTGTGTTCATAAGCCGTTTCAATCTGGCTTTCGATTTGGTAGCGGCTAAATAATGGGATTGAATCATCGTATGCTTTAACTTTATCTGCATAGTGAGGCATGACTTGAGCGATAAATGCCGAGGCTTCTTCGAATGCCGCGTCGCCTTCAATAAGTACTTCACCGATATCCGCGCGCAAGTTGTCTCTAATAGCGCGAATGACAGCGCTATTTTCTTGGTACAAGAGGGATGGCGTTGGTTCGGATTCGTCCGCATTTTGTATCGCCTGCCATAGTTGCAGTAGATAGTTTAGATCCCAGTTTAATTCCTCTGAGCTGCGACCCACGCCGGCAGTACGAACGATGACGCCCATACCATCTGGAATATCAATTTGTGCCAAAGCGTCGCGTAGTTGGTCTCTTTCTTCACCTTCGATGCGACGAGAAATACCGCCAGCTCTTGGGTTGTTGGGCATTAGCACCATGTAGCGACCAGCTAGGCTCAAAAAAGTCGTAAGCGCCGCGCCTTTGTTGCCGCGCTCTTCTTTTTCGACCTGAACTAATATTTCTTGGCCTTCACCAACCAACTCTTGGATAGGTGAGCGATTGCCACCTTTCTTTTTGAAATACTCTCGAGAAATCTCTTTTAACGGCAAAAACCCATGTCGTTCAGAGCCGAAGTCGACAAAAGCGGCTTCGAGGCTAGGTTCTACACGGGTGATTTTGGCTTTGTAGATGCTGGATTTTTTCTGTTCTCTGGCGACATTGTCGACGTCTAGATCGTAGAGTTTTTGTCCATCAACAAGGGCAATACGAACCTCTTCAGGCTGTCTTGCATTGATTAGCATTCTTTTCATTAGTCATAAGTCCTATAAGGGCTGATGCTCAACTGCCATATTCTGAGCTCGGCACATTTTTGGGACGTTATAGTGGGGATAGAGATGAAATTGCAGTGATATAGCCGGCTTAGATCTATCTAGGTCCGGTGAACGCTTCGATTGAATATGTCGCCTAAACTCGCATAGCGCACTTACTAAAAGCCTGATTGGTAAGGGCCTAGTGCATCTATGCTCTAAATCACCGCATGCTTCTGCCCCCTATAATGCGGGGCGCATTTGATGACGCGGGCGATCGCTTAACGATCTTATAGACATAGCAGCTCACCTCGGGGTTAAACTAAATATGTCGTTGCGTTTTTACTCTCTGGGTTCGGCAGACTGTCCGCTCGAGCCACTAATATCATTGTTCTGTAATTTCTGCGGATATTTATCCGCGCTCTTCTACGACAGGCCGATTATCAATGTGACCATTTTACACGTTGGCGTAATAAGCCAATGGCTAAAATGCAGCTCTTAAGTCGTTATCATCATCAGGCTATGGCATATTTGCCCTGATGCAATCACTATCTCGTCTAATATATAGGTGCTCTATGCACCTTGATTATTCAGAACGCTATTTAAAAAGCGATCTAAGAGTTGTCTAAGGAAGTTCCTCCAAAGACCTAATTTAAAATATTCATTGGCATAAGATGTCTTATTAACAATGAAATTGACTGTTTTTGACCACCTGATTAGTGCTGAGCCACAGTCCGGAATTCGTAACATAAGTTGCCATACACTGGGCATACTCAAGTTGCCAAAGCTTAAACGCATCTCAATATGTACAAGATCTCGTTCAAGTAGATGTGCGTAAATTTCTACAAGCCACTTCTTTGGATGCACAATGCACCTCAAGCTGTAAACTAGTACGCCACGCTAAATCTCGGCTGGATGGTAACAGTGTTTGCTAAACCCTTCAAACGATTAGTTTTTTTCTCTAAAAGGTGCTCTTAATGGAAGTGACATATATGGATATTGTGAATGTCGATGACGTAGGTCAGCGCATTGACAATTTTTTGTTACGCCATTTGAAAGGTGTACCAAGAACTAAGATTTATCGCATTTTACGCAAAGGTGAAGTGCGTGTGAATGGTGGCCGTATTAAGCCTACCTATCGCCTAGCACTGAACGACCGCGTGCGGATTCCACCGGTTCGAAGCCGTGAAGATGCCCCAGTGCAAATGACCAGTGATACGGCAGCCATTTTGGAGCAATGCATTCTATTTGAGGACGATGATCTGATTGTTATCAATAAACCACCTGGGTTCGCGGTCCATGGCGGTAGCTCAATTACCTCTGGTGTGATTGAGATGTTTAGAGTGATGCGCAATCAAACGCGGTTGGAATTGGCACACCGGATTGACCGCGACACGTCTGGGTGTTTGTTGATTTGTAAAAAGCGTAGTGTCCTTAAACTTGCACAGGAAGCCTTTCGCGAGAGGGTTGTGAAAAAAAAGTATCATCTCATTGTTGATGGTGTATGGCCTCGTGATTGCAGGAGCATTCATCACCGTCTGAAGAGATTTGAAGCAGCTTCTGGCGAGCGTAGAGTTAGGGTTGATGGTACGGGTCAGACAGCCAGGACTGATTTTGAAATAGTCGGTACTGGTCCCACTGCGACTTTATTGTCTGCGAGTTTGCACACCGGTAGAACCCATCAGATTAGAGTCCACGCGCAATCTCAACAGCACGCCATTCTTGGCGATTCCAAGTATGGCGACGCAAACGCCCTCAAAGCTTCTCGGTTGTGTCTGCACTCATCCAGATTAATGGTGCCTTTTGGTTCTGATCGGTTAGACGTGTCTGCTCCGTTAGAAGCAGAGATGGCCGGAATTTGGCGTTCTTTAGCGTCAAAGCAGGCCTCCGTTTAACCGTTGCGGTTTAACCGTTGCCTGTCTTTCTCAAGTCATTGGCTAGCGTGATCGGGGCAGTAGGTTAAAACCAAATTCCTGCAGCCTAGAAACTAGGCGGATTAGCGGCAGTCCTATTAGGGCGCTTGGATCCTCTGCTTTGATAGATTCAAAGAGGGCGATACCCAAACCCTCTGCTTTGAAGGACCCTGCACAATCTAACGGCATATCTCGTTCAACGTAGTCGGTTATTTCTGTAATAGACAGTTTGCGGAACTGCAGGTGAGTCGTTTCGACATCCAGCGTGTATTTATCTGTTTGGCCATTTTTTTGCGCGGTATTGCACTGGTAAATGGCTAAACCCGTATAAAACACAGCGGTTTTGCCGCTGCAATAGGTGAGGGATTCAATAGCCGCCTCAACGCTGCCTGGCTTCTCAAGTATTCTGTCGCCACAAGCGCCGGTTTGGTCAGAACCTATGACAATTTTGCCTGGATTGTCGCGTGCAATTATCTGTGCTTTTGTTTGCGCTAATCTGCATACAAGCGCTCGGGGTGTTTCCTTGGGCTCAGGTGTTTCGTCAATATCTGGAGATTGCTGGCTAAAATCCAAGTTTAGTTCTAATCCAAGTGAGCACAAAGCTTGAGCGCGGTATTTGGACGATGATCCGAGTATTATTTTTTTCGACATGGCGCTGGTTTGGGAGCTAATTGATTAGTGCTGCCAGTGCAGCGATAACTTTGACGTTAAGTACCTTATACCGCAACTGCAGCCTTGAATGGGCGATTTTTTCTGAACTTTGAACAAATCCTTAGCTATCCGCGCAAATACATCAACTTTGACCACAACTTGGCTTTACAGGACAACGACAGATACCTATGATTGCGCCCGCTATGAACTCGCGTACAGATGGAGCATTAACTTACCAATCGCTGGGCCAACGCAAGGTCTTGGTAGAACGTGTTGTCCGCGCGGAACAGATGTCGCGACTCGAGGCAGAGTGTAGCGAATTGGGTGATCTGCAGGTCAAGCTTAATTTTGACCGAGATGCCAGGTACAGGGTAGTGGTAAATGGTATCATTGAGGCAACTGCGAAGATCTCTTGTCATTTGTGCCAAGAGGCTGTGCCTTACAAATTACGTACCACATTCAATGCAACTATTGCCTCCTCAGAAGAGCAAGCGGAGTATTGGAATTTAGGCGAGGAAAGTTCCGGCCTGAATATTGTGGTGATAGAAGCCCCAAGGTTAGATATTGTCGAGCTGGTAGAAGACGAGTTGTTGCTCGATTTGCCAGGGCAAGTATGCACAGACCTAACCTGCGTTAACAGACCATCCATGGTGTACGATGAAGGTGCCGGGGATGAGCTGCAAAGCGAAAAAGATTTAGCGCATAATGGTGATATTTCTAACGATAATGAGATTGAGTTGGATTCGACTGAAGAGTTAGTGGACCGTCAATTGCCTTTTCTAGGGCTTAAAGCGGCCCTGCAAGAACTTGGTTCAGTTCAAGACCCAGAGGGTCAAAAGGGTGAAAGCTAATTGTAGTTAGGTTGAAAAAAGCTACGCAGAGAAGCGCATGGCACATAGCCGGAGTGAACAGCTGTAGTACTAAATGGCCTAAGGTTTAACATTAGAATTTGCGTAGCAGATTCTTGATAAGAGAAAAGGAACAGTAAAATGGCAGTTCAGAAAAGCAAAGTGACTCGTTCACGCCGCGGTCAGCGTCGCTCTCACGACTCATTGTCAGGACCAACATTGTCCGTAGAGTCTACTTCAGGCGAAACTCATCGCCGTCACCATGTGAGCGCAGATGGATACTATCGCGGTCGCCAAGTGATGCCTGACAAAGGCTAGTTAGATGTTCGGGGTAGTGCAATTCTGCTTACTACCCCTTTTTGGGCTCATGGATTTACCTCCCCGCCTAAGGCCTTTCAATACCAATGCGCCTGAAGTATTTTGTAGTGATGCAAAATCTTAGTTATACGCTAGGGTTGCGTAACGGTTTTACTTCCTGTCCCACCTGTAGCTCTTTTGACACCTGCTGTGGGTACTTGTATTCCAATAAATTCCTTAGCGTGTCCACGCTGGTTTCCTCCTTCTTTGCATTTGAACCGCCAGTGGTATTCCTATGGGCCTAATCGCAGTAGATTTGATGGGTGGCAGCACAGGTGTTGCAAACAACCTTGCCGCGTGTGCAGAATTTCGCAGTGCTAAAGATCTAGTATTAGTCGGTCAGCGGGAAGCAGTTCAAGGGACTGCAAGCGCCCAAATACTTGCAGTAAATGGCGCAACCTTTCTCTATGCCGAGGATTTCCTCGACGGCTCAGAATCCCTCAGCGACGTGCTTAGGAATAGGCCGAATTCATCTATGGCCGTTTGCGCTAAATTACTCGCCAATAATGAAGTTAAAGCTGTGGTCAGCTCTGGCGATACGAAGGCGTTGCTTGGTTTGGCGCGCTCGCATGTCGGTACTTTGCCCGGCCTTCAACGGCCCGCCATAACAAAGTCTTTTCAGGGCAATACTCGACAGTTTTATATGTTGGACCTCGGTGCTAACGTTAACTGTAGTGAAAATATGCTGACACAATTCGCTAAGCTTGGCGCAGCTTTAGCTTATGCCGGTGAAGGTATCCCGAGTATCCAATCTGTGCGGGTGGCATTGTTGAACATAGGCACAGAGCGCGGCAAAGGTACTGAACAACTAAATAGTGTTGCCGCGACTCTTGGTAGAGACCAGGGCTTAGATTATGTCGGGTTTGTTGAACCTACAGAGTTGTTCTCAGGGGTTGCCGACGTCATCGTCTGTGATGGTTTTAGCGGAAACATTATGCTCAAGACCCTAGAAGGTGTGGCTTCGCATATAAGGCAACGGCTGAGAGGTTTGGTCCAAGGCAATGAAGCGCTGTCTGCCTTTGGTCGAGAGTTAGATCCTGAGCGGTATAATGGTGCGTTGATGGCTGGACTGAATGGCATCGTAGTAAAAAGTCACGGCAGTACCGGTAAACTCGGTTTTTTAAGTGCGTTAAACCAAGCCAATGATTATGTAGGTTCCGGGCTGACGAAGGTACTAGCTGATAATTTATAGCGCTTTGTGGGTAAGTTAGATTTACCCGGCGCGCAGTTTGTTTAGTCGCCAAATTTTTAGCATGTTTAGTTAGAGTTGGCATCACTGGTTAATGATGTATGTCCGTTTAGGGACGTTTACTAATAAGGAGTTGGATGATGAAGTTGGCAGCAATTTTCCCTGGGCAGGGCGCGCAAAGTGTCGGCATGCTCGCTGATATTGCTGAGGCACACACCTCAGTTAAAGAAAAATTTGATGTCGCATCGCAGGTGCTGGGTTTCGATCTATGGTCGATGGTGCAAGAAGGTCCTAATGAGGTTTTGGGTTCAACAGAAAATACTCAGCCCGCTTTGTTGGTTGCCAGCGTTGCCCTCTGGGAGTTGTGGTCTGCTGGGGCAGAGAAAGTCAATGTCATGGCAGGGCATAGCTTAGGTGAATATTCCGCATTGGTCTGCGCCGGCGCTATAAGCTTTGCTGACGGCGTTAAGCTTGTCCGTACTCGTGGTGAATTAATGCAGCGTGCGGTGCCCAATGGTCAAGGCGGCATGGCTGCTATTTTGGGTTTGGATGATGAGGCAATCGAAGCATGTTGTGCTGCGGTTGCAGGTGAAGTCAGCGCTGCTAACTATAATGCGCCGGGCCAAGTGGTTATCGCTGGTGCTATGAGCGCTGTGGATGAAGCTATTGAAGCTTGTAAGGCGGCAGGAGCCAAGCGCGCGCTAAAATTAGATGTGAGTGGTCCATTTCACTCCAAACTCATGGCCGCCGCCGCAGCGGACTTTTCCCAAGCTTTGGATGCAATTGACGTGGTTATGCCGCGGATTCCTGTCGTACAAAATGTGCACGCTCGCGTTGCCAAAGATGTGAGCGAGCTAAAGAGTAACTTGGTTGAGCAGCTTTATTCTCCAGTGCAGTGGACTGCTTCGGTGGAATCTATGCTCGGCCAGGGTTTGCAGCAATGTGTTGAATGTGGCCCCGGAAATGTTCTTGCAGGGCTGGTTAAACGCATTTCTCGGGAAACGCCGACGATCGGACTGTCTAAGATTGCCGGTCTTGAGGCAGCGAACGCGCTTTAAAACCCGCGCAGTATTTATATTTGGAGTTGATTATGTCAGATAGAGTAACAGCCCTAGTCACAGGTGCTAGTCGAGGTATTGGCGCTAGTGTGGCAAAAGCATTGGTCGCAGCGGGTTTTTATGTTGTGGGTACCGCTACCAGTGCCACA
>CAJJAQ010000173.1 GCA_905182095.1 uncultured Pseudomonadales bacterium
TACACGTCTAACAGCAGACAATTACGCCTTGCTGAACAATATTCCCAACGCAGCCCACTACGACCCACAATCACAATTACTTTGGTGGCATAGCCAAAATGTAGAACCCTCTGAGCACACTATTGCAGTAGTAAGCGCAGGTACATCAGACATGGCAGTGGCAGAAGAAGCGGCTCAAACCGCTGAATTTTATGGCAACCGCGTAGAGCGCATCTATGATGTGGGCGTGGCAGGCCTGCATAGGCTATTGGCCAGAGTAGACGACCTACGCCAAGCAAGAGTATTGGTAGTAGTTGCTGGGATGGAAGGCGCCTTACCCAGTGTTGTGGGTGGCCTAGTAGACAAACCCGTTATCGCAGTACCTACCAGCGTGGGCTATGGTGCTGCCTTTCAAGGGGTGGCCGCAATGCTTGGCATGCTCACCAGTTGCGCCTCTGGTGTTAGCGTAGTCAATATAGACAATGGCTTTGGCGCAGGGTTTTTGGCCAACCGAATCAACCGACTGTAGTTAGAAAATCAGTGAACTGGGAATAAACATGGACACCGAGCTAGCAAGTAAATATGTCGCCTTACAAGAAAACATTCGTAGCTATAGCAGTGTTGTCGTCGCCTTCTCTGGAGGCATAGACAGCTCGTTAGTAGCTTTTGTAGCCGGGCAAGAATTGGGTAAAAACGCTCTGGCGGTGACCTCTGGCTCGGCTAGTTTAAAGCGCACAGATTTAGCGTTGTCAAAAAAGCTCGGCGACGATTGGGGTATTGCCCATCAGGTCATCGTCACTGACGAGTTAAGCAAATCAGATTATCGCGCCAACCCCACCAACCGATGTTTCCACTGTAAAACCTCTCTCTACACAGAACTGACGCAAATCGCCCAAGCTCAAAACTATGCGGTTATCCTCAATGGCACCAATTTGGACGACTTAGGCGATCATCGGCCCGGGCTTATTGCCGCCGACGACCACAATGTTAAATCGCCCCTAGTCGAAGCAGGCTTTCATAAAGCAGATATCCGCGCCCTCGCCCATGAACTGGGCTTAGAAAATGCGGATAAGCCACAGGCTGCGTGCCTGTCGAGTAGATTCCCCTACGGCACAGCAATTAATCAAAGCCTTTTGGCTCAAGTAGAAGCAGCAGAAGATGTGTTAGCTGACTTAGGTTTTAGTCAATTCAGAGTCCGCCATCATGGCGAAGTTGCGCGACTAGAAATCTTGCCTGCGGAATTTCCGCTGGCCACTAGCCACCATGCAGAGCTACAGAAGCGCATTCAGGCATTGGGCTACCGTTTTGTTGCAATGGACATGGGGGGCTTTCGCTCCGGCTCTCTGAATGAGGGTTTAAAGCCAGAGCAGATTCAGGTAGTGAATATTCACAGCCCTAATTAACAGCACTGATTAACAGCCGGACCGTTACCCAGTACTGAGCACAATCCGTTGCGAGTACGTCAATGTCTAAACAATTTCGAGCTTCGCTCTTTTGGCCTTCATATAAGAATTAAGCTGTCGGTCTAGACGTGTAGTGGCAGACGCTCTGCCGTCACGAACCCAAGGCTCCCACTGTGGCGCCGCCGCGCCCTTAACCTCATCACCCATTACTGTGACCCGCTGAATAATACGCTCGCCTTCAAAGTCATTAAGCACAAAGTGTTGTGTGCAGCGGTTGTCCCAAAACGCAATGGTGCCCGGCGTCCACTTGTAACGCACTGTAAAGCGCGGGCTTTTAACCCACTCAGTTAAATAATCCAAAATCACTCGGCTTTCTGTGGCATTCATTTCTACAATGCGACGCGTAAAGTGTTCGTTCACATACAAGGCTTTGGCGCCTGTTTCAGGGTGCACTCGAACCACGGGGTGAACGGCCATATCTTGGGGGCGGTTATGTGGATGGGCATCATGCAATGCGCTTAAACCCTCACAAAGACTGCGCATGGGGTCGGACAATTCATCATAGGCCTGACTCAGGCTCGTCCACATTGTGTCGCCGCCCACTTCCGGGCATTTGACCATGTGCAAGATAGACATCATGGAAGGAGATTCTTGGAAAGTAATGTCGGTGTGCCACTCGTCAGCAACACCACCGTGGGTTGCGGCAAGTTCAAAAACTTCTGGATGCTGAGTAAACGGGTTCTTTAAGTTCGGATGAGATTCGATCTGTCCAAACTGACGACCCAAGGCAACGTGCTCTTCAATATCAATAGACTGACCCGGAAAAAAGATCACCTTGTGCTCAAGCAACAGCGCCTTGACCTTGTCGATATCTTGCCCACTTGCGCCAGCCAAGTTGAAACCAGTAATTTCAGCACCTAACGCCCCAGCTAAACGGGTTACTTTCCAATCACTCATGCTCGCTCTCCCCTGCTTACTTAACTTTATACAAACTCAGACCAGCAACTTTGTCTAAGATTTAATCACTACGTCATCTGACACATCACGCACAAACAGCGGCTCAATACCTAGATTTTGAGCATCCGCTGCCAAGGCTTCAACATCCACTGCCTGTATCGGCGCTGCCATACAATCTAATACAACGTCCATTAATGTCGCATCGCTGCTGGTGTTCACAAACAATCCATCACGCACTAATACAAAATCGATGGCCCGCTTCATAGCTTGGGCGTCAGTAATTGGACGGTACCAGCTAAATTTCTTTTCAGTGTCTTCGTCTTTCCAACGTCGTGCGGCAATGGCCTTAATGGTTTGCATAGCCACACCCCGGGCTTGGCACATCTGATAGAGGCTTTCAAAATCGGCAGCATATTGCGGCACACTCATCATGGCGTAACTGTAGGGCACCAAAATTGAATCAAAAGCATAGGTTTCTAAACTGCGCATATGCATCGCCGGCGCGTAGGTACCGTGTCCGGTGACACCAATGTTACGCACCAGTCCCTCATTGCGCGCCTCAATCAGCGCCTCTAAAGCGCCGCCAGGCCCCATAGCCACTTCCCAATCATTCTCATGGGTAAGATTATGCATCTGGATTAAATCCACCTGATCTACGCCCATGCGCTCTAAAGACGAATGCAGTTCTTCACGAGCTTTCGTATAGGTACGATGCCCGGTTTTAGTGGCCAAAAATATGCTTGGGCGATTATCTTTCAGCCAAGGCGCAAGGCGCAGTTCTGCGTCTCCGTAGCTGGCAGCCACGTCAAAATGATTAAGCCCAGCTTCAACAACTTTGGCAATGGTTTTGTCAGCTCGGGCTTGGTTCATTGCGCCAAGTGCTGCGGCACCAAAAATTGCGCGACTGCTGGTATGGCCGGTACTGCCAAAAGGAATACGTTCAATCATGGTTTCTCCATCCCCAAATTTGCCCCCCCGCCCGAAAAAATGATCAGCATTTGTTAAGCCACAGGAGGTCACTAAGACATTTCTCTACCCAGCTTAATTTAAAGCACTAGGTATATAACGCAAGACTTGACGGAGGTGTACAACTTGCAGGTCAGCAATTTATGAGCACAAGTGCTGATGTACGCCAGCAAGGTTGCTAGAATCTACCCATGCAAAATACCTATGAAAATTTCACCCACACGTTTGCCGGTAACCCGCTGGATCGCAGCCAACATTTACGCCGCAATGAGCAAACCTTAAGCGCCTTAGCCGCATCAGCCGCCGCCAAATACCTACCCTTTAACAAACTCAAAGTGGCAACTACCGAAGCAGGCGCGCTGCAATGGTGTGCTCTAGCTCAGCTGCCAAAGCAGGCCACCCACCCAGTATTTTTGGGCATGCTGGAAGACACCCCGCACTTTGCGGTGAATATGGCGCTGGAAGAATCAGACAGCGACATAAATAATTTCACTTTCACCGATTGCCGGGTAGCCGCAAGTACCCTTAGCGTTGCAGAGGCAGGTATTGTCAGCCAAGCCCGGGCCCTTCTGGACTGGCATAACCGCAACCCTTATTGCGCTCAATGCGCTCAGCCCACGCGCATGGGCCGTGGCGGACTAGTGCGCCACTGCGACCAATGTGAGCGACATATTTTTCCGCGCACAGACCCAGTGGCAATTATGTTGATCCAAGATGCGCAGGACGGCGACCTATGTCTGCTGGGTAAATCACAAGGACGCATGGCCAACAGTAACTTTTACTCTGCACTAGCGGGCTTTGTAGATCAGGGCGAATCACTAGAAGAGGCCGTAAGGCGCGAGGTGTTTGAAGAAGCAGGCATTCGCGTGGGCAATGTGGCCTATCACTCATCACAACCTTGGCCTTTCCCTTCATCGCTGATGATCGGCTGCCAGGGCATAGCCTTAGATCACGATATAGTCATAGATCCTACTGAGATGGCAGATGTGGCCTGGTTTAGCCGCGCAGACGTACGTGCTGGGCTTGAAGGTACTAACCCTGAATTGCGCGTACCCGGCCCTCAAGCTATCGCACACCACTTAATTAAAACTTGGGCCTACTCGTAGAGTAGAACTACTCGCAGAGTAGAACTACGCCAAAAAAGGGCTACGCTGAGTCCGAGACAGTAGAAGGTAATGAGTAAAGGGGCGCACAATCTATGACTGAACTAACTTGTTGGAATTGCGAGGAAAGCCTTGCGGCCTTGCCCCAACCAATTTCCCGGCACAACCAATGCCCCAAGTGCTTTGAAGATTTGCACTGCTGTCGGCTATGCGTTCATTACGACCCACAAAACGCCTCACGCTGCATGGAAGACAGAGCAGAGCCGCCTACGCAAAAGGAAAACGCAAATTTCTGTGAGTATTGGCACGCAAATATCTATGCGTTTAAGCCAGCTCAAAAAACTACAGGCAGCGAAGCGAAAAGCAAATTAGATGCGCTTTTTAGCAAGGAGACGGGTGATCAAGAGGCGAATGCAAATGCAGAAG
>CAJJAQ010000174.1 GCA_905182095.1 uncultured Pseudomonadales bacterium
CAGAGGAGTCCGCACAGGTGAACGACCCTGTTGAGTTTTTGCGCAATGTAGAAACTGAGTCATTGGCGTTAGACAAAGAAGTCGGCGCGGCCTACTGGGTTAGAGCTACTCACATCACTGCAGATACAGGGATACTGGCAGCCAAAGCTGGCGAGCGTCAGCTGGCCTTTCAAAGCAAAGTCATTGAGCAGGCCCGGGCCTTCAAAGATCTACCGATGGATGCCGAAACCGCCAGAGGTATAGAGCTGATCTTGCGTGGATCTTCACTACCGGCACCGGACGATGCAGCTAAGCGTGCTGAGCTCTCGCAGCTGGCCACAGATTTAGAGGGTATGTATGGCGCGGGTAAATACTGTGATCCGCAAAGTGATATTTGTTCAACACTGCCTGAGTTAGAAAACATCCTCGCCAAATCTCGGGACTACGCAGAGCAATTGGATGCATGGACAGGTTGGAGAACTGTATCTCCGCCAATGCGACCGATGTATGAACGGTTTGTTGAATTGGCTAATGAGGGTGCTCGTGAAGTGGGTGCGAAGGATCTCGGCGACCTATGGAAGGGTGGCTACGACATGGACGTGGCGGAGTTCGAGCAAGAGAGCGAACGTCTGTGGTCTCAAGTTGAACCACTATACGAAGAACTGCACTGCCATGTGCGCGCACAACTGGGCGAAGAGTATGGTGAAGATTTGGTGCCAAGTACCGGTCCTATTCCCGCGCACTTGTTAGGCAATATGTGGTCACAATCATGGGGGAATATTTATGATTTGTTAGAGCCATACCCTGGTGTCGCCTCTCTTGATGTAAATAAGGCATTGGTTGACCAACAATATGATGCTGTGCGAATGACCGAAACCGCCGAAGCATTTTTCACCTCTCTGGGCCTGCCTGAGTTGCCAGAGAGCTTTTGGCAGAATTCGATGCTCACTAAACCTGCAGACCGAGATGTGGTTTGTCACGCCAGTGCTTGGGATTTGGACAATGGTAATGACCCGCGCATTAAGCAGTGTGTAGAAGTAAACGAAGAGCAGTTGTCTACTTTACATCATGAGTTAGGCCATATTTATTACTACCTTTTGTACAAAGAACAGCGCCCGCTATTTAAGGGCGGTGCCCATGATGGCTTTCATGAAGCCATTGGCGACACCATTGTGTTGTCCATGACCTCAGCGTACCTCAAGGAAAAAGGCCTAGTCCCCGAAGTGACGCGAAGTGAACAGGCAACCATTAACGAACAGATGAAGCTGGCGTTGGATAAGATTGCCTTTTTACCCTTTGGTAAGCTCATTGACCAATGGCGTTGGCGAGTGTTCTCCGGTGAAATTACGCCAGAGAATTACAATGCTGGATGGTGGGATTTGCGCACGCGCTACCAAGGTATTGCGCCGGCAACTGCGCGTACGGAAGCAGATTTCGATCCGGGCGCTAAGTTTCATATTCCGGGTAACACGCCCTACACCCGGTACTTCTTGTCGCACGTAATGCAGTTTCAGTTTCATAAAGCACTCTGTGAGGCTGCAGGCGACAAGGGGCCATTACATGACTGCTCCATCTACAATAATAAGGCCGCTGGTGAAAAACTCGGGCAAATGTTAAGCATGGGTGCAAGCAAGCCTTGGCCAGAAGCTATGTATGCGTTGACTGGTCAACGGACAATGGATGCATCGCCTATCATCGATTATTTCCAGCCTTTGATGGGTTGGTTGCAAGAGCAGAATAAGGGTCGGCAATGTGGTTGGTAGTAGTCAATAGACCAAAGGCTGGCTGAGCGATAATTTAGTTGGAGGGTGCGCAATGAATGAATATCGTGTCTATGGCGATATGCTGTCTGGCAATTGTTACAAAGTGGCTATGTTGTTGGAGTTTATGGGCGTGCCCTATGACTGGCAAGCAGTGGACGTTTTGGCGGGTTTTACCCAAAGCACTGAGTTCAAGCAAATAAATGCCAATGCAAAAATCCCAGTACTGGAAGTTACTCACGAAGAGTCAGGGGACAAAGAATATTTGTCCGAGTCTAATGCCATATTGAATTACTTGGCTGAGGGATCTACGTTTTTACCCGCAAGTGGATTGCCTCGGGGGCGGGTGTTGCAGTGGCAATTTTTTGAGCAATATAGCCACGAACCTTATATTGCGGTGGCACGTTTTATAAAGCTTTTTCTTGGCTTGCCTGCTGAGCGCAAAGAGGAGTTTGCAAGTAAGCAAGCCGGTGGTCGTAAAGCTCTTGCGGTGATGGACGAACAATTGAGTCGCACAACCTACTTGGTTGGTGAGAGTCTGACCATTGCAGACATCTCGCTTTATGCCTATACCCACGTTGCAGCAGATGGCGGTTTTGATCTAACCGAGTACCCGAATATTTTGGCCTGGATAGCAAGGGTTGAGGCGCTACCAAATTATTTGCCGATGCGTGCTCGCGTGGCTAGCTAACAATCAAACGATGCGGCTTTCAAGTAAACAAAGTTGTGCGCGAGGTAAATCGCGAGCAGGGTAGGTTGCCGAAGTTATGGGTGCTCACTAACGAGTCCAGCGATTTGGAATCATGTCTTCCACTAATTGGTTAATGCTAAAGGCGTGGAGATCTTTTTCCTCAGCCACAGACATCGCAAACTTGGACACACTGTTTGAGCGGGTATAAACCAGCACCTTGGGATATTGCTGTTTAATCCATAGTGCGGTGCGCAAATTGTCACGCTCGTTACCGGTGCCCAGTATGACCACAGTATTTTCCAGACTGAGGTCAATTTTGCTAGATACATTGCGCCAAACCTCAGGGTGAGAAATATCTCCGAGGAATACTGAGCGTTGATAATCTTTGCCCAAACTTTGCTGCTCTTCCACAACCTGAATGCGTCGTTCGGCGTCTTGGTCAATCAATGCAACGTGAGAAAGCTCTCGCCCAGCGGTGCGTTCTAATTGCTCTAATACCGATTGACCAAAGCGCCCAAACCCAGCAATAACCACGTTGTCTCGATGATGTGTGCGGCGAAAGTGCTCCACCAAGTTGTTGCGCACAAAGCCTAGTGCCGCAAGGTTATAGGTATTGAATATGATGCAATGTCGACCGAGGGAGGTGCGTAATAGGCTGCGCATAAAGCGTAGATTTTGGCAGTGCACGACCACACGGAATTTCAAGTTAGGTGCAACGTCTAAAACTCGCGTTGCCGCTTCGAAGGCTTGGTAGTCATCATCGCCTAACAGCAATACGCGTCGAGCTTTTGGTAGGTTGAGTTTTTTCAGTGAAAAGCCCAAGGTCAGGTCACCGACTATGGTCACCACACCATAGCGTTGTTGTAATTCTTGTTCGCGGATGGAGTTAAAATGGTCATTTACAACAATGACTCGGTCATGAGGTGATTGCCTACGCAGCATGCGCAGGTAACTGGTGGTGAGATCCCCAGAGCCAAAGATGACGATGTGGTTTTCTAAGTTACGCAGTCGCCATTGTTGTGGGTTAATAACTCGTATAACTGCTTCTATAACAGCGGATGCTGTGATCAGCGGTGCGCCAAAGTAGGTGATCCAGAGTAAGCCTCTGGCCCATATTGGTCCGCCAGTGGGTACCCCAAGGTCTAAACCGCCGACCACGAATAAACCCAAAATGTAGTAAATTTGTACCGCTATACCATCATTTGTGGTGAATGGCCGCTCGCTCAGCGTGACGCCAGCTGCAAAACTACTTAGGCCAAACACAAACAACGAGGCGACAGCGATCCATCTCCAGCCTAAACTTTTGTTTGTTAATGTTTCGAGAGCCATGTGCTCGGGCCATTCCAATTGCTACTATCGAACCATTCTATTCCTGGGGAGGGACAATGTCAGAGTTTTCGACAATTCAGTATGAAATAAATGACGCCGTTGCACGAATTACGCTAGATCGTGTGGATATGCGCAATGCACAAAATAAGAAAATGCTCTACGAGCTCAATGATGCCTTCGATTTAGCCGCTCGAGACGATGCAGTGAAAGTTATCGTATTGGCGGCCAACGGACCGCATTTTTCTTCAGGCCACGATTTGGCAGACAAGGAAAAAGTCACAGATTTTGATCAAGTGAGTAATTGGGGTGGCTTTGCTAAGCCTGGTGCTGAGGGCCATCAAGCTCAAGAAGAAGAAATTTATCTGGGTTTATGCTGGCGCTGGCGCAATTTACCTAAACCGACTATTGCTGAGGTGCAGGGCAAGGTGATTGCTGGTGGGCTGATGTTGGTTTGGGTATGCGATTTGATCATAGCCTCTGATGACGCCACATTTTCAGATCCTGTGGTTGCCTTTGGCGTGAATGGGGTTGAATATTTTGCCCACCCTTGGGAATTTGGCGTGCGCAAGGCGAAAGAACTGCTGTTCACTGGCGGGCGTATTTCAGCGATGGAGGCGAAATCTTGTGGCATGGTCAATCACGTGGTGCCAAGGGAAGAGTTAACAGATTTCACCCAGCAGATGGCTGCGCGGATTGCCCAGCGACCAAGCATGGGGCTGAGACTGGCCAAGCAGAGTGTGAACCAGGCTCAAGATGCTCAGGGTTTATGGACAGCACTACAGTCGGCTATGGGCTTACAGCAGTTGGGTCATGCGAATAACCAGATCGTGCATGGCATGATTGTTGATCCCAGCGGTGTGGATATCATTCGTCAAGAGGCGAAAGAGAAGTAGCTGTTGTGTGGCCTACATCTGGCTAAAAACTGTTAAAGCTTTTGCTAGGTTAATGCCCTCTCCAGCGCATGACGGAGAGGGCGTAGTGGCTTATCTTCCAGTGAATTCAGGTTTTCGCTTCTCAAGAAACGCCTTTAAACCTTCTTCAAAATCTTCACTTTGAAACAAACCATGTAGATGCATCATCAGATGATCTACTGAGGTGTCGTAAGACTCTTCCATACCCATGCGCATCATGCGCTTGGTGGTTTGTACTGCTACAGGTGCATTGTCGGCAATCTCCTGGGCCCAAGTCATCGCCGTCGTCATAAGCTCCTCATGGGGTACAACAGTGTTGACCAAGCCCAGAGACAGGCTCTCTTCTGCGCCAACGGTGCGTCCGCGATAGTAAAGTTCTGCTGCTTTGGCCCAGCCTACTAGCTTGGGTAGAAGCCATGTGCCGCCGCTTTCGGGCACCACATTGCGCCGCGCGGTAATGGCGGCCATTTTGCCTTTATCAGACATAATGCGTATATCGCAGAGTAGGGTCATATCCATACCATAACCAGCCGCTGCACCGTTGACGGCGCAAATGATGGGTGTGTCGCAATGCCACATGACATTAATTGGCGCGTCGCGCAAATCAAATAACTTACGTGCTGGTCGATTATTGCCCTCAGGCTGATCGCCTTCAGCGTCTTTTGCTTCGCTATCACGTCGATCATTGGTGTCGATTAGGTCTAAGCCGGAGCAAAATCCTCGCCCGCTGCCAGTGAGCACAATGCAGCGTATTTCTGGATCTTTGTCGGCTTCCACCACTTTGCGCGACAGCTCGTCGAGCATGTCTCGGCTGATAGCGTTGAGTCGGTCTGGTCTATTCAAGGTCAAAATTAAGATGTGTTGCTGTTGTTCAACTAGAAGTTGTGGTGTTGAAGAGGCTGATATAGCCATTTTACTATCCCCCCGAATATGTGATTGTCTACGTTAAGTGCATTTTCATTGCTATGAAAGTACCGCAGAATATTCGCGCTTGTTTCTGTGCACCGTTTTTAGGGGAAATTGTTATCCGCGTTTTTATTCTTATGGGCATTATGTTGGCCCAGTCGTTGAGCTATGGGCCTGTTTTGGCTGCCAACCCCACTGCTAACTATGCCCAATCTGCCACAACGGGCGGTGTCGTCATTGGCAGTTTTGCAGATGAGGCCAATGCCCGCAGGGCGTCAATGCAGGCGTCCACAGCGCTTGCCAATCGGGCCTTTAGTGCAGACCTACAAATTATGCCGTCCCTAAGTAATGGTAAGACCTTATTCAGAGTCATTGCTGTGCCACAAATGGGCGCTTCCAGTAGGCTATTATTGACTGAGTTGCGTGACAATGGTTATACCAGTGCCTGGCACATGAATGATGTACCTATGTCTGATGTTGCCCGCCCCCAACGTATTGCGTCAACTCCAGCCACCGCAGTCCCCCTCAATGAAAAGTCTTTGCAATCTTTTGCAGATTCTGTGGCCGCAAAGCCTGTTGGTAATGCAAATGAAGAATTCTCTCGCAACATACCGCAACTGCTTAATACTGGTCCTGGAGAGCAAACGGTTTACGGCACTGAAGCCGGTGTTGATTTAAACAAGTTGGCTATGGCGACTTTTGTTGATGCAGAAGTTGGCGTGGTGATTGATGGTCAAATTGATGAAGGTGTTTGGCAGGACATTGCCTATTTCGACAACATGCGGGTGTCTATTCCTGATATTGGTACGCCAGGTAAATACGCAACCAAAATGCGCATGTTTGCCACCGAGAGGGGTATGTATATCAGTGCAGATATGGAGCAGCCTAGAGATACCTTGGTACGTCGTATGTCGAGACGCGATGATTTTATCGATCGTGATGTTTTTGGTGTGACCTTAGATGTCTCCGGTGAAGGGAAAATCGGCTATTGGTTCTTTATCGCCCTTGGTGATAGCCAGTCCGATGGCAAAGTGTTGCCCGAACGACGTTACCAAAGAGATTGGGACGGCCCCTGGGTTGGTAAGTCTGCAGTGACAGAAAATGGCTGGAGTATCGAAATGTTCTTGCCTTGGTCCATGATGAGCATGCCGGAAACCGCCGGGGCGCGAAATATTGGATTTGCTGCGAGTAGAATTATTTCCCATGCGAATGAGCGCTATCAATGGCCGGGCTATGGCGTGACCAGTGCGCGCTTTGTCTCTGCGCTGAATCAAATCGAAGTGCAGGGCGTGCAGCCCCGGGCGCAAATGGCAATAATTCCCTTCATTGCAGCAACATCCGACCAAGTGTACAACGAATCTGATGTGAGAGTAGGTGCAGACTTGTCTTGGAAGCCGTCACCAAAAGTGGAACTGTCAGCTACTGTTAATCCTGATTTTGGCGCCGTAGAAGCAGATGATGTGGTGTTGAATCTTACCGCCAGCGAAACTTTTTTCCCCGAGAAACGCCTGTTTTTCCTTGAGGGCAGTGAAATCTTTAATGTCATGCCAAGAGACGACTTTAGTGCCCTTTATAGGATTGCGTTGAATGAGGATTACGCTACAACATCAAGGCGCGTGTACTTGAATGACTTTGTGCCGGTGCCCGTCTCCCTCCTTAATACCCGGCGTATTGGTGGTACAGCGAACCAAATCGATATTCCAGATGGCATAACACCAGAGCGTGGTCAGCGCGATGTACCAACAGACTTGCTTGGTGCGGCGAAGATAACGGGTACTAATGGCTCTTTTCGTTACGGTGCTTTAGCTGCCGTGGAAGATGACATTTCCTGGTTGGGCCGCAATAGCGCCAATCAACCGGTAAATATTACTGACGATGGGCGTGAGTTCGCAGTGGCTCGGTTAAGTTATCAACTGGCCGGTGAAGCGAAAAAATCTATTGGTTATATGGGTACCTTTACCGGTGGCTCTCAATATGACGCCGAAATCCATAGCGTAGATGGTCATTATACAAGTAGTGATGGCCGGCTTATCGCGGATAGCCAATTGGTAATGAGTGACCGTAATGAGGTCAGTGGTTACGGCGCTTTGTTTGATGTGTTGTACGCGAGTAAACCGAATCTAAGGCATAAGTTCGAATTAGACGTTATGGACGATAAAATCGACTTTAATGATTTAGGCTTTTTACGTCGTAATGATTACGTCAAAGGCCGCTATGTAATGCTCTACAATAAGCAAAATTTGAGCGCCAATTTGACCAATTTCCGGTCCGCTTTTTCGCTTCAACAGCAGTACAACTTAGAAGACGGTCAGGTTACCGACAGTGCCATACTGTGGCGTACTTCCTTTGTTTTGCCTGGGCGTAATACGCTCAGAACCGGCATCGGTTTTTTGCCAGAACGTTATGAAGACATCGACAGTAGGGGTAATGGCGCATACCGGGTTGATGCAGGTGGTTGGTTCGAAATGTTGGTGGCGACAGATGCAAATAAGATGTTCAGTTACTCTGCCGGCATTACGGCTCAACAAGAGCATTTAGGTGATGTTACCTACGGTGCGTCGGCAGGAGTGACCATTCGTCCGTTAGATGTATTGAGTATGGACTTTGATTTGCGCTATAAGAAGCGTAACGATTGGTTGGTTTATCAAGGCGATCGAAACTTTGCCAGTTTTGATGGTGATGAGTGGCAACCCAGCTTTGATATGAACTGGTTTATCGCTCCAGGTCATCAGTTACGTTGGAATATGCAATGGGCTGGTGTGCGTGCAGAGGACACCGGGTTTTATACCGTTCCAGCTAAAGAGGGTGACCTGCAACCTGGTGTAAGAACACCAAGTGACTATGACTTTAACTTGGGCGTGTTTACCACTCAGTTGAGATATCGTTGGGAAATAGCGCCGTTAACAGATTTTTATCTGGTTTATAATAGAGGTAATTCTCTACGCAGTGATGATGACGCTGATGTAACAGACCTATTCTCTGACAGCATTCAAGATCCTGTTATAGATTCTGTTGTTGCCAAGTTGCGTTATCGGTTTGGTAATTAGTAGAGCTAACAAAGGCGGCCTATTTATTTAGGCGCTGGAGAGGATTGTTTTTGGCGGATTAAAGTTCCGACATGAATTTTTCTAGCCGCTGACGTTGCTTTAATTAAGCGAGATTGAACAATTCAAATTAGGCCGTCTGTGTTAAGCAGACTGTTGCGAAAGAACCCAGCCATTAGAATCTGGGTCAATTAATAAAGGTATTGAATCTAATTATGAGGACATTTTGTCTTCATGGCAGGGTTTGGTCGTTGTTATGAAACATGTCACGACCCCGTTAGTTTGAAGAGAAAATTTCGAATAGAACCGTTTGAATGAAAAAAGGTTGAACGAAAATAATTAGACCTTCGTTGGACCGCAAATAGTGGGAGAGGATTAATGATGTTGATGTTTAAAAGAGCACAAAGCTTAGTGTTGGTTTTGGCAATGATGCTGATAGTGGCGCCAGCCAGCGCCAAGGAACTTGGCAGCGCAAAGCCAGAACGCCAAGGTTTTTCCAGTGAACGCTTAGCGAAGCTTACTCAGTTGATGAACGCCAAGGTAGCGGATGGCACTATGGTCGGTGGCATGGGCATGATTGCGCGAAACGGCAAAATCATCTACAGCCAAACTTATGGTCAGGCTGACCGCGAGGCGGGCAAGGCGATGACTGATGACGCTATTTATAGGATTTATTCTATGAGTAAGCCCATCACCGGCGTTGCTTTGATGATGCTGTATGAGGAAGGCAAATTTCGCCTGAATGACCCTATTGCTATGTATATTCCAGAGATGGCCAATCTACAGGTTGCCCTTTCAACCGCAGGTACAGGCATTGTCTCTGACGGTACTTCCAGCACCACTATTGGCAGTGGCGATGCAAGCCTTGTTGGACAAACTCGTAAACCAACACGCCAGCCCACCATTCGGGATCTTATGACTCATACGGCGGGTCTCACATACGGTGTCTTTGGTAATACTGAAGTGGACCAAGCCTATCGCAAGGCTGGACTTTTGGGTGATATGGACCTAAAAGAGTTTGTTACGGCCTTGGGTAAATTGCCTTTGCAATACGAACCAGGCAGCCAGTGGCACTACAGTGTTTCTGTAGACGTCCAGGGTTATCTTGTAGAAGTACTTTCAGGCATGAAGTTCAGTGAGTTTCTTGAGCAGCGTCTATTCGCGCCGTTAGATATGAAGGATACCGCCTTCAAAATTAATGCAGGCAATAAAGATCGTTTAACCCAGCTATACAAGCCAGAGGGCGTTACCGCTGACAATTACTTTTCTCCTGCAACAGGTAGTGGTCTTGAAGTGGCAGATGCTTTTATCAGCGCTGGCTATATTTACGGTGGCAAGTTTGAAAGCGGTGGTGGCGGTTTAGTTGCCACGGCTCGGGACTACATGCGGTTTAGCCAAATGATGCTTAATGGTGGTGTGCTAGATGGCGTGAGAATTCTCTCTCCGAAAACTGTAGATCTAATGCGCACAAATCACATTGGCGATATGGGTTTGGGTTTTGGTCGCAAGGGCGTTGGCTTTGGACTAGATTTTGCTGTTGTACTGAATCCCGGTGAAGTGGGTGAAGTGAGCTCAGTTGGCGAATATAACTGGGGTGGCGCCGCAGGTACGCGCTTTTGGATTGATCCTCAGGAGCAGTTGATTGGGCTGTTTATGGTGCAGAGTATTCCACACCGCACCCGCCTTGCTGGTGACTTCAAGGTGATGACCTATCAGGCTTTGGTTGAAAAGGAGTAACTTTTCACCCTATTCTGTAGGTGCAGATTCAAGGGCCCTAATTTGGGCCCTTTTTTTTGCTCGCCTGACTGCTCATTTATTTAAAAAGGCTGGCGCGGTTTCTTTTGGGGCAATGAGTTTTGCCTCAGCCACTGATCTCTACTGCTAATTTGGTCGTTATGAAAAAACTAATTGTTTTGCTACTTATTTTATCGTTGCCTTTCATCGGTATGAATTTGCTTGGCCTATCACCCTTTGATTTGAAAGCGAATGTGCAAGTTGGTACCGGCATTGGAGCTAAACTTGCTTGTTCAGGCCGCTACCTATCTGGTTTTGATGCGCAACAAGTTGCGGCAGATATTGCCTCCTATTCCGCTGCGGCTGAGTTGCTTGCCATTGACTATGATGATGTGGAAAAGACCGCTAGTGCCAGTTTATTCGGCTTGGGGGCTACTACAGCCAAGTTCCGCCCGGGTTTAGGTTGTACTTTGGTGCGTGCGGGTAGCGCGCAACTAGATGATATTGTGGTGCCCAAGGTTGCTGAGTCGTTACAGCCGTGGCCTAAAGGCTCCATCGTGAGCAGCCTATCAGCGCCTGCTCAGAGTTTATTAGAAGCGGTACTTGAGCAGGACAATAACGAGGGCCTACAAACGCGAGCGCTATTGGTCGTTCGCGATGGATCGATAATTGGTGAAGCTTATGCCAAAGGCTTTTCTCCGCAAACGCCGCTAATGGGTTGGTCTATGGGTAAAAGTTTATCCGCCATTATGCTCGGTCACTTGGCTTTCAGCGAAAAGCTTGGGATGGGCGAAGCCAATTTGTTTAGTGAATGGTCGGCAGACGAACGACGCAACATTACTTTGCGCCAGTTATTGCAAATGAGTAGTGGTCTAGGTTTTTCTGAAGTGTATGCGCCGGGGAGTGATGCCACGCGCATGCTATTTATTGCGGCCAGTGCCTCAGGGGTGGCCAAAACCAGTGCGTTGATTCACCCTCCCGGCAGTCATTTTTCTTATTCTTCAGGCACTGCCAATTTGCTCTCAGAAGTCTTTGTGAATAGTACCGGCGGCACCCAGGCTGCGGTAAATATTTTGCATAACGAGATACTCGCACCCATGGCTATGGCTCATACCACGTTGGAGGTAGATGCCAATGGGGTCTTTGTCGGCAGTTCCAATATCTATTCTAGTACCCGAGATTGGGCGCGTCTGGGTTTGCTGATGCTGCAAGAGGGTGAGCTTAACGGGCATCGAATTTTAAGTAAGCAGTGGGTGGCCGAGGCTACCAGGCCTAACGACAGCGATAATGAACGTGCCTATGGCTATCAAGTTTGGTTGAATCAGGGTGACCAAGCATTGCGTTGGCCTGACTTACCCGCTGATGCCTATGCCTTTACCGGTAATCGTGGTCAGCGAGTGATGATTATTCCCTCCCAGCAAACACTCGTTGTGCGTATGGGGTGGAGTAGTGTTAGCTACCCAGACAACCAGCGCTTCGCCGAGATATTTTCTTTATAGCGGGCCTGCTTTGCATCTAATTTGGCGTTATTTGGCGTTAAAAGAGCTGTCTCCCTTAGAGCGGCCTTATTCAGCGAGCGCCTCTGCGTAATTGGCTTGAGTGCTGTGTTTGTAAGCACTTTGTTTTCAGGCGCTCTTTTTAAGCATCCTTTTAGGCAGAGTGTCCATTGTCAGCCTTAATAAAGTCTGCGCCTCGCTCGGCAATCATTACTGTGGGTGCATTGGTATTGCCTGAGGTAATAGTAGGCATTATGGAGGCGTCAATAACTCGCAAACCTACAACCCCATGGACTTGTAGGCGGTCATTCACCACTGCCAATGCATCGTTACCCATTTTGCAGGTACCTACCGGGTGAAAGATAGTGGTGCCTAAATCCCCTGCTGCGGATGCTAATTCCTCTTCTGAGGTTAGATGCGCGCCGGGTTTCAACTCTTTAGGGTTAAAAGGCTGCAGGGCTGGCGCTGCCATGATTTCCCTCGTGAACTTTAATCCAGCCACAGCAACATTTAGATCTTCCTGGGTGGATAGGTAATTGGGTCTGATGGCGGGTGCGGCTGCGGGGTCGACGGAAGTGATAGATATGCTACCCCGGCTTGAGGGCCGTAGATTACAAACTGACGGTGTGATCGCGTCATACTTATGTAGTGGCGAGCCGAATGCATCTAATGAAAGAGGCTGTACATGCCACTCTATGTTGGCGGATGCCTGGGCCGGATCACTTTTGGCGAATGCGCCAAGCTGCGAAGGTGGCATGGTCATCGGGCCTGTCTTCTTGAAAAAATATTCGAGCCCCATCTTCGCCATACCCCATGGGTACTTTGCTCTACGGTTTAAGGTCACGGTGTTGTCTACCGAGTAAATTGTTCGAATCTGCAAATGGTCCTGCAAATTTTGGCCCACGCCCGGCAGTTCGCACTTTACTTCAATGCCATGCTGCTGCAATAGTTCTGGTTCGCCTATGCCAGAAAGCTGTAAAATTTGCGGTGAGGCCACTGCGCCAGCCGCTAACAGAACTTCTTTTCTTGCGGTTATGAGTTGGTCGTGACCTTTGTGCCGTACGTGCACGCCGTTGGCTACCAAGCCCTGATCGGTTTGTTCCAGAGTCAGTTTTTGCACCATGGCCTCGGTCATTACCGTCAGATTTGGGCGTTTTTGTGCGGAATCTAGGAATGCTCGAGCTGCGCTCCAACGTTTTCCAGAGCGTTGATTCATTTGAAAGTAGGCGTTACCGAAGTTGTCGCCTGTGTTGAACTCTTTGATTTTAGGGATGCCGGTTTGCGCTGCAGCTTCCCGCCAAACGTCGAGTATTTCCCAATTCACTCGGCGCTCTTCAACTCTAAGTTCGCCGCCGCTGCCATGAAAGTCATCGGCGCCGTGTTGGTAGTCTTCTGATCGTCTAAATATAGGTAGCACATCGTCCCACCCCCAGCCGCGGTTGCCCTGGCTTGCCCAGTAGTCGTAGTCACTTTTTTGTCCGCGCATATAAATCATGGCGTTAATGGAGGAGGAGCCACCGATAACTTTGCCCCTTGCATAGCCGATACTTCTACCGTTTAAACCTTTTTCTGGTTCGGTGGAAAAGCACCAATCCGTACGTGGATTACCTATGGTGTAGAGATATCCCACAGGAATATCTATCCAAAAATAGTTATCCTTCTTGCCGGCCTCTAGTAACAGAACTTGTTTCGACGGATCTTTAGATAGGCGATTGGCAAGTACACAACCTGCTGTGCCAGCGCCAACAATAATGTAGTCGTAAGTAGACAAATGAGTTTCTCCCAAGCATCCGCATATCATATCAGGTCTATGAGTGTTTGGTGTTGCTGAAAAATTTGTTACTGTTCTACTCTATGAATAAAGATATGGATACTAGCCTCAATATATAAAGGTTAAGTAGGAGGTGTGAGAAGTGATACAGAATACCTTTCAGCAGGTTTTACAAAACAGTTTATGGCTCATTGAAAAAATCAATGCCAAAGAAACGCAAGACTTACGGTCACTCTACTTAGACGATGCTGTGATGGAGGTAAAGGGTTTCAGCAAATTTGTTGGTATTGAGCAAATTCAATGCTTTTGGAATGCCTTGATTTCCGGTCTGAAAAGCGAAATTGCTTATCGTGATATAAAGATGGAACTGCAAAGTGATGGCACTACGAGTTTGTCGGCGAACCTGACGGCCAGTGGACACAGCTTCATCGGTGTTGCAATGGATCAATCATGGGTCCTCCAAGACGATAGGTGGTGTATGAGTGAATGCCATTTACAGGTGCGGTCAGGCGTAGGAGGTTCGACAGATTCATTTATAGAGTTTGTGCAAAATTTTACTGCGAGTCTGCAAAACTGGGTAAGCGGGCAAGATGTGTCGGAGGAGAATTGGTCTAGGATATCCGCCTCCTGCGCTGATGAATTGGGGGTTGTTTTACCAAACGGGCGAAAAATTTCCGGCGCTAAGCTTCTTGAGTTAATTCGCGCTGTAGTTGCATCGGAACCTGACTTAGTTATGGAGGTTTCTCAGATAGAGATGCTCACTATGAGTGAGTCGTTGTGTGTTGTGTCGTATACAGAATCTCGACGCGTGCGCGGTGACGAGAACTCGGCCGACGTTCGCAGTACCTTGGCCTTTGTTCGGTGCTCGTCCGATGGTTGGACGTGGCGGCACGTACAACAAACTCATACAGAGGTTGAGTAATGGTGGGCTAGCATTCTCCATCTTGGCGTTTATCTATCGTTGGCTCTTTCGAACCAGCCCATTCCTCTATTCCTCGCCTTTTTTACCCCTGCCAAAAAAATTATGCTTTTGCGGTTATCGGATGAAAGCAGCCGTTTGCCTTAAAGCTCAGTCAAGTGGATTTAGAACGAGCTATGTTGCTTTATCCGAAAATAACTGTGTTCTGCAAACTTATTCGATATGGAGATTTATCTCATGGACCAGAATACGTATATAGAGGTAATGGCGGCAAGCCAAAATTGGATTGCTGGGTTTAATCGCGGTGATTTGACGACAATGGTGAATGGCTATACTAAGGACGCTTCAATGCATCCGCGCCCCAGCCCTTTGTGTTTTGGACAGCAAGCAATTGAGAACTTTTGGTCTGGCTTACTCACCATAGGTGCCGGTGAATTAGTCTATTCCAATATTCGGCTGACTACCGAGGGTGAGGGTCGTGCGCGCTTAGCTGCGGATTGGTCAATGAACGTTGCCGCTGGTGTCATTACCAATGAGTTGTGGATTAAGCAAGAAAACGGCCAGTGGCTGATTGCGCAAGACGACTTCGATATTTTGCGGCAAAATTCTGGAAGCATTGCTGAATTTGTCGACCAGTTTCATGCCAATTTAACCGCATGGTTTGCTGGTTCCGATGACTCAGGTGCCGCGTGGTCTGCGTTAGAACAGGCCTGCCCTGATAACATGGCGTTGGTGTATCCCAGTGGTGCGAAGCTCTCAGGTGCAGACTTTCTGCAAAGTATTAGCAACCATCCACGCGATAATGCCGGATTTTTAGCGTCAGTTGAGCACATAGAAGTATTGTCTGAATCCACCAACGAGGGGGTTGTCGCCTATGTCGAGGTGCAAGTTGGCGCTGCAAACTCAGCAACCGAAAACCGGCGTTCGGCGCTGGCTATGGTTCAACAAGGTCCACAAGGTTGGTGCTGGCGATATATTCAAGAGACAAGTTTAACTTAGCTTGCTTGGCTTTTAGCGTGGGTTATGCCTAGTAAAAGTGCCCTGCTTGTTGGTTGTGTGGTGATACCAAACTCTTTTTTTGACAGACAGACAGAATCGAGTTAAGAAGATCGAACTAAAAACACCTAACTAAAAACAGCTAACTAAAACAGCTAACTAAAAGCACTTACCCTAACCCGCCCAGCTGCGTTTGCTGCAAACTCTGTTCCTTATGTACTTGGCTTGGTATCGTAGAAGCTAATTGATGAAATTCTGAGTTCTATGCTTGTTCTGGCTGAGGCTCAGTGTGTCTTTACCTAGGTTGAAAATCTAAGGCTTACAATGAAACTATATACCGTACCGGCTGCGCCAAACCCCACTAAAGTAATGCTCTATATTGCCGAACGCGAAGCCGCGGGTGTGGCAATGGGCATTCAACAAGTTCGCGTCAATACGCTCAAAGGCGAGCAAAATGCACCAGAACATTTGGCTCGTAATCCATTTGGGGCGTTGCCTGTTCTGGAGCTAGAGGATGGCCGTTATTTGACCGAGTCGCTCAGCATCATTCATTTTCTTGACGAAAAATTCCCTGAGCACAGTATGTTGGGTAACGATCCGGTGGAACGCAGTTTTGCGCGCGACTTAGAGCGAATTGTTGAGCTACGTATTGCAACGCCAATTGCCCGTTATGTGCATGTGACCAATTCACCTTTCGGTTTGCCGGCGGACCCCAAGGCAGCCGCGGAAATTGAAGCCAGCCTGCCAAAGGCGCTGGGTTATATAGAGGAAATGCTCGGTGACGGGCGCAGTCTTTTGCGCGGTGAGCGTGTTTCTATCGCTGACTGCACGTTGCAAAGCGGACTGCAATTTGCCCGCTTCGGCAAAGCAGAGGTCATAGGCGACTATCCAAATATTCAAGCTTGGGATCAAGCCTATCGCGCTCGACCCGCAGCCTTATCAGTACTTAAGTTCTAATCGACTGCCGGCTACCCATTGACCAAGTGTGTGGCCGGGGGGTATGAGGCGTACTGCTACTTGGCCGGCCAATATTGGTCTTTGAGCAGACGCTTATACAGTTTGCCAGTAGGCAACCGAGGCAGTTCGTCGAGGAAATCCACTGATCTAGGTATCTTATATCCAGCCAAGTTGTCTTTGGCATAGGCTATAAGTGCCTCTGCCAGCGCTTGGTTGCCTTCAATGCCGGGCATTGGTTGTACTACAGCTTTTACCTCTTCGCCGAAATCTGCGTTGGGTACGCCAAAAACTGCAACGTCTTGCACTGCCTCGTGCATGATCAGGGCGTCTTCAATTTCTCGTGGGTAGATGTTTACGCCGCCAGAAATAATCATGTAGGCTTTTCTATCCGTCAGGAATAAGAAGTCATTTTCATTGAGGTAACCAACGTCACCCAATGATGTCCAGTTGTTATGAATTGGGTGGGTAGCGCTGGCGGTTTTGTCCGGGGCGTTGTGATATTCAAAGTTTCTTTCCGGCAGCTCAAAATAGATCAGGCCCTCGTCACCTTGGGCCTGTTCAACACCCGCCTCATCACAAATATGCACTACGCACAGGTGTGCTTTACCTACTGAGCCTGGGTTTGCCAACCATTCTTGTGGGCTGATTATGGTGAAGCCATTGCGTTCAGTACCAGAGTAGTACTCCCATAAAATGGGCCCCCACCAGTCCATCATTTGATGCTTTATTGGTGCCGGACAGGGTGCAGCTGCATGAATGGCACATTGATGACTGCTCAAATTGTACTTTGATAGTGTTTGCTCATTTAACTTAAGCATGCGGATAAACATGGTAGGCACCCACTGAGAGTGAGTGATTTGATATTGCTCAATGTATTTGAGCGAAAGTTCAGGATCGAAACGCTCCATCATTACCACGCTGCCCCCCAAAGCCAACGCGCGCATGCAGTAGCCAAAGGGTGCGGCGTGATAGAGCGGCGCAGGTGACAAGTAAACGGTGTCTGCGTTGAGGCCATAGGGGTTGTTGGGTTCAACGCCGGGTATCCCCTCGCTGACATGTTTTCCTGACAGTGGTCGCTTAATGCCCTTAGGTTGGCCGGTGGTGCCCGAGCTGTACAGCATGGAGTCGCCAGCGGGTTGTTCGGCAAGTGGATTGGCGTCTTGTTCGGCTACCGCGGCTAGGTAGTCCTCAAAGCCGTCTAGGTTGCCTTCGTTTGCACCACGAATAAAACGGTGTGGGCAATTGGGGATTAAGTCCAAAAGTTCTGTCGTGATGCCCAAATCGCTGGAAGTGAAAAGTACTTGAGTGCCTGAATCTTGAATAATGTAGGCAGCTTCTTCCGCAGTTAAGTAGCGGTTGATACAGGTTATGTACAAACCTGAACGATATGCGCCCCAAGCAATTTCAAAAAATGAAAGGTGATTTTCCATCAAAATTGAAACGTGATCTCCTGGCTTTAACCCCCGAGACTGAAGAAGGTTGGCTACTTGATTGGAGCGCTGGTCTAATTCTAACCACGAAACTTC
>CAJJAQ010000175.1 GCA_905182095.1 uncultured Pseudomonadales bacterium
CCTTTACCAATTTGTGCTTTGCCCTGAAAACCGGTGGCTAAACCTACATCAACATTATTGTCTTCATAGGCCTTAATCCAGGTCTGCGCCTTAATAACTTCTTTGGCCAACACCGGACCCGCCTGCATACTGGTGTGAATCTCGTCACCGGTGCGATCTAAAAACCCTGTGTTTATAAAGACGATTCGCTGACTGGCTTCTTTGACGCAAGCTTTTAAATTAATACTGGTACGACGCTCTTCGTCCATGATGCCAACTTTCAATGTATTTGCAGGCAAACCCAAAGCAGTTTCGATGCGCGCGAATAACGCCACGGTTAATGCCACTTCATCTGGACCATGCATTTTGGGCTTCACAATATACACACTGCCTGCTCGGGAGTTACGTAAATCTGTAGATGTCTTTGCCAGGTCATGCATCGCGCACAGCGAGGTGACAAAGCCATCCATAAACCCTTCAGGGACTTCATTACCCTGCGCATCTAGCACTGCATCTGAGGTCATAAGATGACCAACATTGCGCACCAACATCAAACTACGACCATGCATGCTCATAGCGTCGCCGTTGCGGGCGGTATATTGCCGGTCTGGGTTAAGGCTGCGCACAATCTCGCGATCGCCTTTTTGCATCACTTCTTGCAAATCGCCTTTCATCAGACCCAACCAGTTGCCATAAACTATGCATTTGTCTTCTGCATCTACTGCGGCAACTGAATCTTCACAGTCTTGAATGGTGGTAATAGCCGACTCAATGGCAACGTCTTTTACCCCTGCCGGGTGTAAAGCGCCCACAGGGTCGTTGGCATCAATTAGAATATCTAGGTGTAAGCCGTTGTGGGCCAAAAGTAAGCTGCTGGGATTGTCTTCGTTGATAAAGCCAACAAATTGATCAGGGTCCAACAACGCCGTATTACCGCCATCGGCCAATATACAGCGTAAGTGTCGGACACCCTGCGCGTCAGCGCCAATACCATACGCGCTGACGTCGCTGTGACTGGCACCTTGCAAAGGCACCAGCTGGTCGAGTACATAAGCCACCTTAGTGACGACTAATTCTCCGCGCGCTGGATTGTAACTTTTGCCTTTCTCGTTACCTGGTGTTTCGGCGATGATGTCAGTGCCATAAAACGCATCATACAAACTACCCCAGCGGGCATTCGCTGCATTGAGTGCATAACGAGCATTCATCACCGGCACTACCAATTGCGGCCCAGCAATACTGGCAATCTCAGCATCTACATTCGTGACGTCAATTTTTACGCCTTTAGGCTCAGGCAATAAGTAGCCAATAGCCTGCAAAAATTCTTTGTACTCAGCTTCATTAAGAACTTGGCCTTTACGTTCCAAGTGCCACGAGTCGAGTTTTTCTTGCATCTCTTCCCGGACTTTTAACAACTGCTTATTAACAGGACCTAGCTCGTTCAGGCATGCTTCAAAACTTGCCCAAAAACCATCAAGGTCTACCCCAGTGCCGGGGATAACTTGATTGGCAACCAAGCTATCTAATTCTTCTGCAACCTGAAGGCCACCACGTTGCACTCTGCTAATAGACATATTTATTTCCTGAGTCTTGCCGAATTTAAGCCGCGCAGTATAACTTCAAATCATTCATCTGGGGTGAATGAAATTGCAATTCCCTAGCCAATTATTGGACACCCCGGCGCACTACGCCGTGGGGTTTGCTGGTGAATCGTGCAAATAATTTGCAGCGGTAAGCCGCAGATCAATACAATGGATCTGGATTTGTAGAAATCAAAAACAGCACACCGTAAGGTAGCTGCACTAATAAGAAGTTAGAAAGGAGCTAAATATGAGTGGAAGATTAGAAGGCAAGCGCGTGTTGGTCACCCAAGCAGCCGATTATATGGGCCCAGCTACGGAAAAATTGTTCACAGCTGAGGGTGCAATTGTCACCACCGATACATCTGATCTGACTCAACCTGGCCGCTGCGAAGCACTCATAGAATCTTGTGGTGGGATAGATATTTTGGTTGCCAACCTTGCTTCGCCAAATTTTGGCGGCATTGCTACCGCTGAGCTCTCGGACGGTGACTGGCAAACTACCTTCGACATGATGGTGCATCCGCTACATAGACTTTGCCGGGCTGTACTGCCGCAAATGATTGAGCGCAAAAAAGGCAAAATCGTTGTATTTGGCAGCGCGGCGGCTTTAAAAGGCATGAAGACTTTAGCCACCTACAGCGCCGCCAGAGCTGCTCAAGTGGGTTATGTGCAATCTGTGGGGGTGGAAGTTGCGCCACATAACGTTCAGGTCAATTTAATTGCTCAGAACTATGTCGAGAATTCGGTTTATTACCCGCCTGAATTACAGCAAAACGAAGGCTTCAAAAAATCTCTTCGCCGGCAAGTGCCCCTTGGACGCTTAGCTACAGCCGAAGAAGATGCCTTATTCGCACTGTTTTTGGCCTCAGAAGAAAGCGACTTTTTTGTCGGCCAAGCCATCCCCTTTAGCGGCGGCTGGACGCAATAACCTTAGACCAACGCGGCAGGTTATAAGCTGAAAAGGCGGCTTTACAAAATGCTCTTTTTGCAGAGCATTTTGCTTAACAACACTAAACGCCATTGAGTAATTAGTTGAAAAGATTGTCTCTCAAGTTTACAACAGTATACTGGCTATTTATACAGTTCCCAGTAAAAATATAAGACATTCAAAATGCGCAAACTCAGTGGCCGTAGCCATCGCCGAATTAGGCCGGCGAGCAAAAAGATTCTAAGTAGCGAAGAACTCGCTCAACACTTTGGCATTGCAGTGGAACGCTTAGAAAGCCACCTAATTGGGCTAAACATACCCTTTCATAAAGACAGTACCGGCGAATTATGGGCCTCTGTATTAGCCTCAACACTGGCCACGGAAATCTACGGCTCAACGCTAGACGAATGACGAATAAGGAATAACGAATAACGAATAACGAATGACGAATGACGAATGACGAAATATTCGCCGACCTTAGGTTGAGCGAGGCCTGCCCAAGACGGGTGATTAGCAGCAAGGTCATTACAGTAGATGCCTAACAGCGGTTACCTAATAGACATTCTGGGTTAAACTTTACCCAATTTGCGGGTTGAATAATCTAAAACCACAGAAAAGTTATGCGAGCATCGGTCTAATGCCTATTTTGGCCTCTGATCATCCTTAAAAAAATAGCGCAAAAAGAGCAGGGAAAATATGAAATACCTACACACAATGGTGCGAATCAACGATTTAAAAGCCTCTTTAGCATTTTATTGCGACGCGCTAGGGCTGAGCGAACTGCGCCGTTACGAAAGCGAGCAGGGCCGCTTCACCCTAGTGTTCTTAGCTGCTCCTGGAGATGAAACAGCGCAAGTAGAGTTGACCTATAATTGGGATCCAGAGTCCTACAGCGGCGGCAGAAATTTTGGCCACCTTGCCTACCATGTAGAAAATATCTATGAAACTTGTCAAAGATTGATGGACCACGGTGTGACCATAAGCCGCCCACCAAGAGATGGTCATATGGCATTTGTACGGTCGCCCGACGGCATTTCTATAGAACTACTGCAGGACGGTAAATCACTAGAGCCATCTGCGCCTTGGGCGGATATGGAAAATATTGGCGAGTGGTAAGCTGCTAACTAGCTGCAGAGTGATAAAGAGTGATGAAGAGCGTTAAATGACAAGCTAAGGGGCTTGCTTATACAAGCATTTGACGCTTACTTTAGAGACCGCAGAAACAGATGCAGATTCAAAAGGTCTAGTTTCTAAATTTACCTGAAGAGCGGCAACCAGACGGAGTGATTGAAAAAGCGCTGCGGCTATATAAAGCGCTGCGGCTATAAAAAGCTACGGCTATATAAAGCGCTGCGGCTATATAAAGCTACGGCTATAAAAAGCTGCGGCTGAAGACTGTGAAACGGACGAACAACAAAGTTAGTTCTGCAACGGCAAATCTAGCACTTGAAAACCAAACTTGATAAACCAAAAGAGGGTAAACGATATGAAATTATTTAACTCAATGGGCCCAAACCCACACATTGTGCGCATATATGCGGCAGAACTAGGGGTGGCTTTTGATGAAGTAGAAGAAATTGACCTTATGGCTGGCGACAATCGTAAGCCAGAGTATCTGCAGCACAATCCAGCGGGCCAACTACCCGCATTGGTACTGGACAATGGCGAGATCATTTCTGAGATTACCGCAATCTGTGAGTACCTAGATGAAACCACTGATGACAAAACATTGATCGGCAATACCGCTGCTGAGCGAGCACATACTCGCATGTGGACACGTCGAGTAGACCTAGGCATTTGCGAACCGATGGTTAATGGTTTTCGATATGCGGAAGGTATGGCAATTTTTAAAGACCGCATGGTCACAGTGCCTGAAGGTGCAGACGGCCTAAAGAGCGTAGCTCAAAGTAAGCTGCATTGGTTAAACGAGCAAATGGCTGATGGCAGAGAATTTGTTGCTGGCAGCACTATAAGTCTTGCGGACGTTCTACTGTTTGGCATGTTGGCCTTTGCCGCCAACGTCGGGCAACCCCTCAATCCTGAGCACAAACACGTAGGCGCTTGGTTCGATCACATGGGCGCACGCCCTAGCGCAGCAGCCTAATTGCGCTAGTTTAATAAGAGCACTAGATGCGCTCTGAGATAGCATTAGACGGAGGCTTGGCCAACACCAATGCCTCCTCTGATTTTTCGGCTAATGCCGCTAACCCACCTTGGACTAATCAATTCACCGTTCGAGACTTAACCATTTATCGTGCACAGAATTTATCGGCCATTAAGTAAAAACCCGCCTGTTACGCGATGCGCAAAATACTTCACTTACTTATCGCACTTCTAGAAAAGCGATAACCGCTCCTTCGAGCACTCTCTCGCATCAAAGCTTATGCCTTGTAACGCAAGCTTGGTCAAATGGACGAATAAGTAGTTATTTTTTGGCCGCGCAAACATCCCAAATTGGGAATTTTGTACTCATTTGAACCTTCCATCCGGTAAATCACCTATTACGCCAATTTTTCACGTCGTCTTGAGACTTAGGCCTCTATATTGCAGCGCAGCATAGAGCGCAAATCTTTTTTGGAGTGTTGATTTAACACTCCATAGGACTAAGATCGCTGCACACGTTACTTTCGGTAACGGTATTTTCAGTACGCTCTGGAAAAAACGACTTTCGCAAAGGGGAATTAAATGCGAGCTACGTACATTTGGGCCATTGCTATGGCTATCTTAATCATGGCTTGGCTGCTTTCTGGCGTTCTAACTGCTGAACCACCTGAGATTAATCCGTCAATTGAAGAGCAACAATTGAACAACGCCAGCGTGCGCAGTGACTTAGTGCCTACCCAAGTTCGCGTTACTCGCATGAATGCGGTAGAAAAGGTTCGCTTTGAAACCATTCGCGGCAAAACCCAAAACAAAAGAACCGTTGCTGTACGCAGCGAAATTGACGGCAAAATCGTTGCTCGAAATGTTGAAAAAGGCGACACAGTTATTGCCGGCCAAGTGCTTTGCGAATTGGCTATGGAGGACAGACAGTCTTCTTTAACAGAGGCCAAGGAAGCGGTCACCCAAGCCCAGCTTGAATATAAAGGGGCGCAAAAGCTCAAAGCTAGAGGCTACAACTCTGAAAACGCCATCGCCTCGGCCCGAGCCAAGCTTGCCAGCACTTTAACGGTACTAGACCGACGCGAACTGAGTATTGCAAAGACGCAGGTTAAGGCCCCTTTCGCCGGCTCGGTAGAGGATGTGCATATGGAGCTTGGCGAATATGTTATGACTGGTGCGCCATGCGCAACTATTGTCGATTTGAATCCCATGCTTATTGTCGGCAGGGTTTCGGAGAAATCTATTCTCGACATTCAAACAGGCATCATCGCCGGGGGCATTTTAACTGATGGTAGAGAAGTCCAGGGCCCCATCACATTTTTAGGACAGCAAAGCAACGCGCAAACACGCACTTACTCTGTTGAGATAGAGATAGATAACAGCGATCTGAGCTTGCGCTCAGGCATCACTACCGAAATCCTCATTCCAGTAGAAAGAGTACTGGCACAAAAAATCAGTCCAGCACTTTTTAGCCTGGATGATAGCGGCGGCTACGGTATTCGCCTGATAGACTCTGACAACATTGTTACTTTCTACACGGTTAATATCGTCGCCGAAGATGAAGACGGTGTGTGGGTCACTGGCCTGCCGAACGTCAGCGACGTCATCACTGTGGGCCAAGAGCTTGTAGTTCCCGGCGAAAGGGTAGATCCGGTCTTTCAAAATAGAAAAATTGCAGAGAGATAGGTAGCAGCTATGTTTAACTTTCTAGAAGCAGCGATCACAAGATCACGAACCAGTTTATTACTACTCTTCATGATCGTCTTAGCCGGTTTGATTGCCAGAGCCGCTATACCTGTGGAGGGCGATCCAGAAATTGAAGTGCCATTCTTCGTGATCACCGTGGTCAACGAAGGCATCTCTCCGGAAGACGCAGAAAGATTGTTGGTCATGCCTCTTGAAATAGCACTACGACAAGTAGAGGGCATAGAAGAACTCAATGCTTTTGCAGCGGAAAACGCAGCAACAATACTAGTGGAGTTCGACGCCAGCTTTGATTTGGACCAAGCGTTAACTGATACCCGAGAAGCTGTGGACCGAGCAAAGGTAGAGTTCCCTAGCACCACTGAAGAACCCATTATCCAAGAGCAATCTACGTCTGACTTCCCCATTATTCAGGTCAACTTAACTGGCGATGTGCCAGAGCGCATGCTTTACAACATAGCCTTAGATTTACGCGACGCCATTGAAGCCCAAACGGGCATCCTTTCGGCTGACTTTATCGGCGACAGAGAAGAATTGCTGGAAGTGGTAATAGACCCTAAAGAGTTAGAAACTTATCAGCTTTCGTCAGAGCAGATAATTAGTAGCATTTCGCGCAATAACCGACTAATTCCTGCCGGCAGCATTGACAACGGAGAAGGTAGGTTTTCTGTCAAGGTGCCTAGCGTTATTGAAAACGCCATAGACCTTTTTGAACTGCCAATCAAAACCGACGGCGATACTGTTGTCACTTTGTCTGACGTAGCAACGGTTAAGCGTACATTTAAAGATCGCGCCAGCTATTCAAGAATTGACGGCAGCAATGGCATAGGCCTGCGAGTTATTAAGCGCGCAAACTACAATGTTTTAGACGCCATCAGTAACGCTAAAGCGGCTGTGGAAGCCCTTAGACCCAACCTACCGGCCAAAGTAGAAGTTACCTATTCTCAAGACCAAGGCCCTTACGCGGCAAGCCAAGTGGTTGAACTGGAGGGTAATATTTTTACTGCTCTGGGCTTGGTTATGGTCATTGTCGTTGCGGCCATGGGTATCCGCAGTGGCATCATTGTTGGCTTGGGTATTCCGGCTTCTTTTCTATTTTCGCTGATCTTTATCTACCTGCTCGGCTACTCCTTCAATTTTATGGTGATGTTCGGCATGTTGCTGGGCTTGGGCATGCTCATTGATGGGGCAATTGTTGTCACTGAATACGCCGACCGAAAAATGACCGAGGGCTATGGTAGCCAAGAAGCCTATTTATTGGCCGCCAAACGCATGTTCTGGCCAGTAACTGCATCAATAGCCACAACCCTCGCGGCATTTCTGCCTCTAATGTTCTGGCCCGGCGTGTCCGGCAAATTTATGCGCTATTTACCCGTAACGGTGTTTACCGTACTCAGTGGCTCGCTGCTCTACGCATTAGTATTTGGACCCGTCATTGGCTCTATCATTGGCAAAGCCGGCAGTTTAAGTAAAACAGCCAAAGCAACGCTCACCACACTTGAACACGGCGACCCACGCACCCTTAAGTCTCTGACCGGTGTCTATGCTCGCGTACTGGGCTTTGCTGCGCGCTACGCCATTGTTACCTTGGCCTTAACCGTTAGCATATTGTTCACCACGTTTTGGGCTTACGGCCAATATGGTGGTGGGCTTATTTACTTCTCTGAAGGTGAGGCTAAGTTCGCTCAGGTCAATGTGCGTGCGCGAGGCAACTTAAGCGTAGAAGAAATTTATGCGCTAGTGACTGAAGTAGAAGGCAAGGTGATCGGTGTAGAGGGCATAGAACACATCAACACCTTCACCAAGCTAGGTGGCCAACCAGGAAGAGATGGTGGTACTGATAGAGTTGGCGGTATGTTCTTAGAGCTTTACGACCAGCAATACCGTCGGGCAAGTAGCACTGAAATTTTGGAAGAGATTCGCAAAAAAACCAAAGGCATTGTTGGTATCCAAGTAGAAATCCAAGAAATGGAAATGGGCCCGCCAGTGGGCAAACCTTTAAATATTGAGTTTTCGTCGCACGATAGAACAATTATAGACCCAGCCGTCCAGCGCGTTGTGAACTACATGAAGAACGACATTGAAGGATTGCGCGATGTTGACGACACCCGATCACTGCCGGGCGTTGAATTCAAGATCAATGTCGACCGCGCTCAGGCGGCCATTTACGGCGCAGACGTGAGCCAAGTCGGTGTAGCTGTGCAACTGGTAACCAACGGCATAAAGGTAGGCGAATACCGACCAGACCGAGCCGATGACGCTGTGGACATTCGTGTACGTTACCCAAGTGCACAGCGCGGTATTATGGCTTTAAATGAGCTAAATATTTCAACGCCCACTGGCCTGGTACCTCTGTCAAATTTTGTCACCCTAGAGCCGGTGCCAAACGTAGATACTATCCAGCGTGTGAACAGCGTTCCCATTAAGAAGGTGCTGGCAAATGTTGCGCCGGGTGTTCTTGCGGATGACAAAGTGAAAGAAATCCAAACTTGGATAGACAGCCAAGACTGGCCGCCGGGACTAAAAATTGAGTTTAGGGGCGCAAATGAAGAACAAGCTGAAACATTGGCGTTTGTTGGCGGCGCCTTCGGTATGTCGCTACTCCTAATGTTTGTACTGCTGGTCACTCAATTTAATAGCTTCTATCAAAGCTCATTAATTTTGTTTGCGGTAATCCTCTCTACTGCCGGCGTGCTTATTGGCTTGTTAATCACTGGCAATCCTTTCAGCGCCATCTTGACCGGGGTTGGGGTGGTTGCATTGGCGGGCATTGTTGTAAACAACAATATTGTATTGATCGACACCTACAACCAGTTACGCCGCGAAGATCCTGATTTGCATTATGTCGACCTCATCATTCGCACCGGCGCCCAGCGCCTGCGACCGGTGATGCTGACCACGATAACCACGGTCTTTGGTTTACTGCCACTGGCCAGTAACTACAGCATAGACTTGGTGAATAGAACCGTTATGTACGGCAGCATGCTGTCGTCGTTCTGGGTACCATTGTCGCAAGCTATTGTTTCAGGTCTAACCTTTGCAACGCTGCTGACCTTGGTGACCACGCCTGCGATGTTGGCGATACCTCACCAGTTAAAATCGATAAAGAATAGGTTACTCAAGAAACCTAAGACTGGCATTGTGAGCGGACAAACTCCTGCGTATTCAGCAGATTAGGTTGGCAGACGCTGGTTGAGGATAACCAAGCCCACTTTGGGTTTGGCTATTGCCATCGCAGCCTCTTATATAAAGCTTCCTAAATAGTAGTTTGTTGAATAAGAACTTCTTCAAAAAAGGTTTTTTCGACCCTTTTGCAGTCTTAGCTACGTTGCACTTTGCTGCTGCAACCAACTGACTATTTCTGGATATGCTTGCTTGTCTTGAACCAAGAATAAGTGTCCACCATCAAACAAGCGTAATTCGGAATTAGCCAATTGCGCGTCCAGTGCCTGCATGTTTGCCACCGGCGCAATGCCATCGTAGCGTCCACCCACTAATAAAATCGGCATTTTTAGTTCTGGCAGTCGAATATAGGTGTCGTGGTACTTTCGCGCTTCCAGCTGCTTTAACGCCCCTACTGGGTCTCTTTGAGCAGCTCGCCCTGCCAACCCATAGCCCATCAATTTTTCCCAGCGTTCTGGATTCTCATTGATCCACGCATCATCGCGTCGGGTATCTGAAATTTGCAGGTGCTTTTTCGCACGTGCATTTTCCTCTAACAGCTCTAATTCATGCAGAGGATAAGACGGATGCCCAACGCCACCAGAAGAGGTACACGCCAACACCATATGTTTGACCCGGCTTGGATGACGTAGCGCAAATTCTTGGGCCACCATACCGCCAAAGGACACTCCCATGACCGGTATCTGATCTATCTGCAAATGGTCCAGCAATGCCGCGGCATCATCAGCGTATTCGGCCATCGTGTAGTCCGCAGCAGGCTTTTCAGACTGACCTAGGCCGCGCTGGTCGTAACAGATCAAATCAAAATTGGCGCCAATGGGTGCATCAAATTGATTGGGTTTGTTGCGTAAATCAGCGCCACTGCCACTGATAAATAACACCAGTTCACCTTCTCCTTTACGCTCAAAATATAGATCTATGCCGTTAGCTTTGATTATTGTCACAACCCCTCCCGCTATTTTTATTCAAATTTATTAGATTTGCCCAACCAAACATCATGCACCTATGTCGCGCAAATCAATGGCTTGGGCATAAGCGACGATGCGCTGCGCTTCCTCGGCATGAAGATTTTCAATCAATTGGCCATCTAACACGCCCACGCCCTTACCTTCACTTAACGCCTGACGCCACACATTTAACACCTTATGTGCATGCGCCACCTCTTCGGCTGAGTAGCCGAAAATAGAATTGGTAATTTCAATCTGCCCTGGATGGATAAGGGTTTTACCGTCAAAACCCAGGTCTTTGCCCTGCTCGCAAACCTCTCGCAGACTGTCCAAATTGCGAAAATCTAAGTGCACGCCGTCAAATATTTCTTTATTGAAATGTCGAGCCACCACCACACTGCGCTGCAATACATAATCTAAGTTTCGTCGTGACGGCGTGTGTCTGGCTCTGAGCGCTTTAACCAAATCACTGGTACCCATAACTAAGGCGGCCACTCTTTCGTGGCCAACAAACATTTCCAAATGGAGGATAGCGGTGGGGGTTTCTATCATTATCCAGACGGGTAAAGGGCTGGCCTTGGCCCTTAACGCCGCATCTATTTGCTCGACTTGTTGCAAGCTTTGTATCTTTGGAAAGACCAGAGCGGCAATGGGTTGGTCTGCAAAGGCAGCTAGATCATCTGCCCCCCAGGGCGTATCTAAGCCATTACAACGCACGACTAACTCTCGATGGCCGTAATCAGCAGACTGCACTGCGATCAACACGTGCTGGCGGGCAACTTCCTTGGCATCTGGTGCTACGGCATCTTCTAGATCAAAAATTATGCTGTCGCAGTCTAGGCCTTTGGCCTTTTCCATGGCACGAGCATTAGCACCGGGCATATAAAGTATTGAGCGTCTGGGTTGCATATCGCCCCCTCCTTTGGTTAGGGAAACTCTGATCAATTCGTTAATGCCTCAGCGGATTCTCTGGCTTGCACCAGCGAGGCTCGTTATGAAGCCTGTTGTATCACTGATTGATCAGAGGTTCGCTAGATCATACGGACATCAAAGCCTTAGCAATAGTCAGCTAACTTATTACGCTGGCTGATTTCTCCTCTGCAAAGAAACCCAAAGCCTATGATAGGATCTTGAGCATTCATGGAGAGTCAGAATTATGCAAAATACCTTTAATCTAGAAAACAAAGTCATCGCAATTACCGGTGCATCTTCCGGCTTTGGCTACCACTTTGCCGGCGTCCTTGCCGCCAATGGTGCAACGGTTATTCTTGGCGCCCGCCGCAGAGACAAACTAGATACCGCAGTAAGCGAAATCAAAGCCGCCGGTGGCAACGCCATGGCCGCCACATTAGATGTAACAGATAAGGCCAGTATTGAAGCTTTTCTGGATGTTGCGTACACAGAATTTGGCCGCCTCGATTGCGTAATAAATAACGCCGGCGTTGAGGCAGGCGCAAAAACCTACCACACCACAGATGAGGAGGACTGGGACTTTGTCCTTGATACCAATCTAAAGTCCGCTTGGATGGTGTCTAAACTTTATACAGATAGAGTGGTCGCAAGTGAGCAAGGCGGTGGCAATATCATCATGATTTCAAGCATCACCGACTCGCGAACCATTAAAGGTCAGTTTTCTTACGCGGTGTCGAAAGGTGGTATGACCCGCATGACGCAAGTGATGGCCCTTGAAGCCTCCAAGTACAATATTCGAGTTAATGCCCTGGCTCCTGGTTATTTTCTTACCGACGTCAGTCGCATTTTGCTGGAATCGCCTATGGCCGATAACTTCGTGAAAGGCATTCCCATGCGCCGCGTTGGACAATTTCCTGATTTGGACGGACCAATACTACTGTTAGCCAGCGATGCTTCTAGTTTTATGACTGGTTCAACATTAGTAGTTGATGGCGGCCACGTCTGCGCCTCGCTTTAGACTCGCAAAAGATCATCAGGAGAATATTATGAGCGCCATTAGACCGTTCACCGTTGAAGTAAAAGCTGAAGACGTACAAGACCTAAAAACTCGCTTAGCAGCCACTCGCTGGCCAGATGCAGAAACCCCTAACGATTGGAGTCAAGGTGCGCCTTTAGCCTATATTCAAGAAGTTGTGAATTATTGGTTAAACGATTACGACCACCAACGCTTAGCAACGCGGCTTAATGCTTTTGATAATTTCCTCACGGAAATTCAGGGTCTAGACGTGCATTTCTTACATGTAAAATCTAGCAACCCTAATGCCAAACCGCTCATCATGACCCACGGTTGGCCGGGCTCTGTGGTTGAGTTTCTGCAGGTGATAGGCCCACTGACAGAGCCACAAAATCATGGTGGCAATGCTGAAGACGCCTTTCATTTGGTCCTACCTTCGCTGCCTGGCTATGGCTTTTCAGGCAAACCCACCACCACGGGGTGGGGTATAGAGAAAATAGCGGACGCTTGGGCTGAACTAATGGCTCGCCTAGGCTACGAGAAATACTTTGCTCAAGGCGGCGACTGGGGTTCAGTTGTGACTTCGGCTATTGCACGCCAGGATGCAGAACATTGCCTAGGTATTCATTTGAACATGGTGGTTGTGCCGCCAGATGCCACTGCCGAAGATCTGACCGATTTAGAAAAATCTGCACTGGCCGGATGGCAGTTCTATCAAGAGTGGGACTCTGGTTACTCCAAACAACAGGCCACACGACCGCAAACACTGGGCTATGGACTAGTAGATTCTCCCAGTGGCCAAGCCGCTTGGATCATAGAAAAATTCTATACATGGACTGACTGTGACGGCCACCCAGAAAACGCCATAAGCCGGGATGAAATGTTAGACGACATTATGGTCTATTGGCTTAACGCCGCGGGTGCTTCTTCAGCTCGACTTTACTGGCAAAGCTTTGGCGGCAGTTCAGACACAACACCCATCACAGTACCAATGGGCGCGACTATATTTCCAAAAGAAATTTTTCGTACCAGCAAGCGCTTTGCAGCGCAGTTGTATAAAAATATAGTGCACTGGACAGTGCAGGAAAAAGGCGGTCACTTTGCTGCCTTTGAACAACCCAGTGTTTTTGTTGACGAAGTGAGAACGTGCTTTAGAGCACTTCGCTAGTCAGGGCTAAAACAACATTAGTCAGTAAGCATTCAGCAGCTGATTGCAGCTGCTGAACTATTCAAGAGGTCAGGTAACCACTGTGTTATCTACCCGCCACTGTGCATTGAACCCTAAGCTACATGCCACCTAATGCTTCACCCTCTATGGTGACTCTGTGCATTAGCCGGAGATGACCATGATAGTCATTAATGGCCCAATGCCAGGTTGCTCTATTGTCCCAAAAAGCCATTGAACCTTTGCCCCACTGAAAACGATAGCTATGCTCAGGACGGCCGATATGGGCATATAAGTAGTCGAGTAATGGCTTGGACTCTTGATCTGTCCAACCTTCAAACCGCAGCGTAAATGCTGCGTTCACATACAGTGTGGGGCGCCCTGAAAGTGGATGCTTAACGATCACAGGATGCACAGCGTCTTGGGTGGCGTCGTCGCCATTACCTAGTCTGCCGTTAAGCGCATCTGAGTAGCCCGTGGCGTTACCAAAGACATGCCTGGATGAATGCACTGCGCGCAATGTGGATAAGGTTGCCTTCATTCCATCCGACAAACTGTCATAGGCTTTGCTGCAATTGGCGAACAGCGTATCGCCGCCAACAGCGGGTACTTCATGAGCCAGTAGCATTGAACCCAATGCAGGAATCTGGTCGTAGGAATGATCCGTATGCCAATTGCCCCCAATGTTAAATTCTTGCTCTGGCTCCTTAGCCACTTCAGCAATTTCTGGATGGCCATCAACATGAGCGAAAAAACGATTGACGTTGATTTCGCCCCAACGTCGAGCAAAATCTAAATGTGCTTCAGGGCTGAGGTTTTGATCGCGAAAAAACAGCACCCCATGGTCGGCAAAAGCTGACTGAAGGGTTTGCATCTGACCATCATCGACGTTGTTAAGATCAATATTAGCAACCACAGCGCCTACAGCGCCTGTGGCTTTAATTTGAATATCTTGAGTCATACTGCTCTCCCGAAGCCGACTAAATAATAACTGACGGTATTTTACCGCAAAGAATAAGACTTTGCCTACCACCTAAGTCATTTAGCCGCCTTGCTCCAAACCTATTTTGTAATCAGTTGTAATTGGTTTGGAGCTAGTTTGGAGCTAGTTTCGACCTTTCGTTTTATCCGCGTTTTGCGTTTGTATTGTTCCGTTACCAGCAAAGGAACTCGAATTCAAATTGTTCAATCAATGGATAACTTCTTTGGCGGCGGCGCAAAAAAGATCAACACCCCAGAGATAATGTTTAGGCCCGCCACAACCATAAAAGGCACGCCATAATCTCCATACGCGTCTCGGTAGAGGGCAGAGAACCAAGGTGCCATAGCCCCCAAGGCCAATGCGAACGGCATAGCCGCACCACGAATCGAGCCAATAAAGCGACGCCCAAAGAAAGATGCCCAAATGACCTCTTGCATGGGAATCATGCCGCCCCAGCCAACCCCCAACAAAAAGAACGCGGCATAAACCCAAAACAATTCGCCGGTTGTTGTGGAAAAAACAATACAGGCTAAAGCCACACCGGTTAGTGAAGCGGATAACGCCGCCAACGGCTGAGTTGGACTGCGGTCAATGAGGTAGCCCCAAACAGGTTTTGACAACATGGCGGGGATCGATGCAACGACAATTGCATAAGCCGCCTCGGTCCGGGTGAAACCGTTATCCGTTAAGTAAGGTACCGTCTGCAGCAGCATCACAACGATATTGATGGAAAAGAAACCAAAAGCGATGACCAAGGCATAAAATGAAAAAGTGCGTAACGCTTGGGCCCGGGTAAAAGACCGAGCCAGCTCATCTTTTGCGCGCTGACCTTGGCCTTGGGCGATTTGCTCTGGGCTATGACCATCAGGATGCAGGCCATAGTCTTCGGGCGAGCGGCGCACCAGCAGAGCCACGGGCAGAACAAAGATCGCTGTGCCAAGCCCCAACCACAACCAAGATTCGCGCCAACCGATTGTATCAATGAGCCAAGTAGCTAGTGGTGTGAGCACAATGCCACCAAAAGAAATGCCCATTGCGGCAACGGCTATGGCTAGCCCGCGCTGTTCTACAAACCATTTGGAGAGTGTTACGTTTACCACCAAATTGCCCAACATAGCGCAGCCTGCGGTGACGATTACGCCATTGAGTATCCACCACTGCCAAAGCGTCTGCACCCAACTATGCAAACACAGAGCAACAGAGAGTAGAACACCACCGAATAGCATAATGGGGCGACCACCATAACGGTCTACCCGCACACCGACAAAAACACCAACCAATGCCATAACGCACTGACCAATAGAACGGGTTAAGGTGAAATCTGAACGCGACCAGCCCAATTCATTGAGCATAGGATCCATAAAAGATCCCAACACATAGCTGTACATACCAATGGCAATAAATTGCGCAACGAATGCGGCACCAATAATGTAATAGCCGAAATAAATACCGTTAGGAAAACGCTGTGACTGCTGTTGCAAGAGAAAACTACCTTTACAGAGTATGGTCTACGACCATGGGGTGATTGCGCGCATTTCAAAAAACCGAGGCTTTTCCCCTGACCATGAAAAAGCAGGCATCTGCCTTACTGGCAGTGGGCACAAGTTCACCTGCAAAATGGCGTCAAAGACTTAAGACGAGGCGCCCATAATCTGCGTCAAAGAATCTAAGCTGTGAGTTCCCCGCCAAACATCTTTAACTTGCAGAGTCCGCAACTGGACAAGCTTGGACGGAATAACCCAAAAAAGTCTAAGAAAAACCTCTAACGAGGTAAAGCAAAACTGAATGCATTTCTTCAGCGCGGGGTCGGTTGTTACCTGACACAAAGCACTGGTGCTGCTGAATAAAGCAGCACCACACTTGCCTAGCAACGACTAGGTATTAGAGCCTTCCATTTGGCTCAAAGCGGCTATGACTTTGTCAACAATAGCATCTGTCTTAGCGCGCATTTCGTCGTCTGTCGCATCCTGAATGGGGTGCTGAACAAATACTCGCTCGGCATCAGGCATGCCTAACGCAGTCGCTTGGGCATCTGCCGCCGTGACAAATTCTGAAGAAGCGATAGAGACCGCGGGCGTACCCTGAATCTCAAACCATACCGTGTCATGCAAACTGCACGTGGTACAGGATCCTCAGTCAGCTAAGGCTTCAATAACAAAGTCGTTATTCGCCTGGATCTGCTGACGCAACTCTTCAGGTGCTGGCTTGGAAAATGTTGGCTTGGCATAGCGGGTGATATTCACATCCGGTAGGCGCTGGCTCAAAGTTTCTTCTAAGCGGTCGAGCAAAACATTGCCCCGTGGCTTGGAAATATCAAGCAGCGCAACATTGCCGACAATTTGTTTTGGTCTGGGCGTAATTTGCCGCGACACCGGAACCCGCTCATCGGTGGGGTCCAAAATGGATAACATCGCCATTTCCACAACTCTCCTCTGTTAAAGACAAATCTATTTATAACTCATTCGGCTATTCAGCGCCGCATCAAATATCTATTTTTCGCGATACCGGAATTGATCCTATGCTGCCGGTGACCCAGCCATGGAAGGCTGCGGAAAACTTGCCCGCTTCACCACCGGCCACCACAATGTGAATATCATCCTCGGTCCTAAACTTGGGCATCATTCGGTCTAAGGCTTCCTCGCTCATAGCCGCAGCCGCCGAAGGCTTAATACCCGCGCCAGAGACATCGTCGCCTACAAGTTCGCGAACTGGACGAGATGACGTTTCTTGAATGCGTCGGCGCAGATCAGCTTTGCTGTAGTTATCACGCATTAACGTATCTACATGCTCTGGCACCACCACCAACAAACAGTTGGTTGCGAAGTGTGCCTTAGGATTATAAATTCCCTCTAGGGTCTGGCCCATGGTGCCGGCAAGCGCATCTGCACTGCGAGATTCTTGATCCACGATCAACGACGGGCCACTGGTCATGGTAAAGACAGTGACCACTGAATCTGAGGCATCAAAGCCACGCTCCACATGCATGGGTTGCCACGGATTGCGCTCTTCCCACTCGGCAAAGCACATAGTGAACTTCATTGGGTTACCCAATACAGAGCGTTCTGTTTGCCCTGGCTTGGCACCACCAACATTACGAATAACAAGACGCACAGCTCTGCCAATGGTGGCATTCGCGCGATTGCCTTGGCCCAGAGCACCCAAACCCATATTCATACCAATCTGGTGACGAATAGGGCCGTTAACCACTATGACTGGGCTGGCGCCCATGGTTGTGGCCATGACACCATGGACATTGTAATCATCGGTGGAAATCGCCTCTACAGCGGCAATAACCACCGGCATATATTGCGGCTTGCACCCAGCCATTACTGCGTTGATAGCAATTTTTTCAATCGTTACCTCGCCGAGGTTTGGCGCCATAACGCCGACAATTTCTTGTGCGTCACGCCGGGTACCTTCGAGCATTCTTAACACTCTCTCTGGCGTTGGTGGAACTAACGGCAGTCCATCTGAAAAGCCTTGATCAAACATGAACTCAAATTCGTCATCCTGACCACCAATGGCAATTTTGCGTGCTCTAATGGGGCTGTTTTCTGCCTCAGCACGCAGGCGATCTGCATTGCTCGGATCTACCGAGAGCGACCCACAACCGGGTCGCCACTGAGGCAAGCTTTGCCAATCAAGTTGAACCTCTGGACTGGCAAATTCAGTACTCATACGCTGCAACAAGTCTTGCCATTCATCACGCACAAAGCCAATTAGGGTATCTGTGACCGCGCCAGTGACGTCGGTTCTATACACTGTTGGTACTGTTTCTATGTCAGCGGCAAAGGAAACTTTAAGGGCGCTGTCATCTAGAAGCGAAAAACCTGGCGTAAAAGCACTGTCTAAGCGTTTATTGCCCTCAGCGGTTTGACCAATAATTTGTATGTCGATTGCACCGGCAAAGCGCTCGTACAAAGCAACCAGAACTGGCATCACTTCTTTGCAGGTTGGACAATCCTCCTTGATAAAACAAACCAAAGCTTCACCAGTGCCTGAAAAAACAACTTTTTCCCCATGCAGATTTTCTAACTCGAATGCCGCAATTGTCTCAACCATATAACCCTCCCAAGTCTGTTCTTATGCCAACACACAAAAATTCAGTGACAAAAATGTCAACAAAACTCATGTGAATTCCATATTGAGTTTCATAGTCTATAACGAGTAGAGTTTTGTATTACAAAAATATTGAGACCGTTGATGAGTGAATTAGCAGAATTTCGTAGCGAAGTGCGTGGTTGGTTAGCAGAGAATTGCCCCGAGGGCGCCAAAGGGCCGGGGCAAATTGCCATTGGCAGCACCAAAATTGAATTGGAATCAGACGTTGCTTTGTGGCTAGAGCGATGCGCTGAAAAAGGTTTCACTGCACCCACTTGGCCAACTGAATTTGGCGGCGGTGGACTCAGCACAGCCCAAGCAAAAGTTTTTTATGAAGAAATGGGCAATATTGGCGCACGCATGCCATTAGGTGGCATGGGTATGACTATGATCGGCCCTACCCTGCTTGAATACGGTACCCAGGCGCAAAAAGAACGTCATATGCCAAAGATTATTCGCGGCGAAATTCAGTGGTGCCAGGGCTACTCAGAGCCTAATGCGGGATCTGACTTGGCGGCACTCAATTCCAAGGCAGAAGACAAAGGCGATCACTTTGTAATCAATGGACAGAAAGTATGGACCTCCGGCGCTGCGACTGCCGACTGGATGTTCGCACTGGTCAGAACGGATCCAGACGCACCCAAGCATGAAGGCATTAGCTTCGTTTTATTGACCATGGACCAACCCGGTGTAACGGTCAAACCGATCAGACTAATATCCGGCTCATCGCCTTTTGGTGAAACCTTTTTTGATAACGCCATTGCCGATAAAGATAATTTAGTCGGCGACTTGAACAAAGGCTGGTCTGTAGGTAAGCGCCTACTTCAGTTTGAACGCTCAGGCATTGGTGGTTTGAACGGCGGTGCGCGCCCCGCACAACCCGGCAGTGGCTTAGTAGAAATTGCGAAAAACTATGTGGGCGAACGTGAAGGTAAAATAGACGACTCCGCCATTCGCGAGAAAGTCACAACATTGAACATGAACCGGGCTGCCTTCCGCCTTACCGCACAACGGGCCAACGCAGAAAACAAATCCGGCACGCCAGGTGCAGCCACATCAATCTTTAAACTCTACGGCGCTGCGTTACAGCAAGATGGCGCAGAACTGAAACGCGAACTGATGGGTTTCAAAGGTTTAGGCGTAAGTGGCAACGAATTCAGCGAAATGGAAATCACTAGCGTGGAAGAATGGTTGCACACCAAAGCGACCACCATTTATGGCGGCAGCAACGAGATCCAAGCAAATATCATTTCTAAACGCGTACTAGGGCTGCCTGAATAGTGCGTTAGTGTGTTGACTGGCTAGCAAGCCAGCGTGCGCTAAAAGAACAGCGTGCGCTAAAAGAACAGCGGGCGCTAGCCTTGTTAACGCGAAAGAATACAAGAGTCTAAATCTGGGGAGATAAATATGGCGATGATCAGCGGATTCGAATCGATCGGGGTGGACAGTTTAACGCCGCACATTGGCGCGCAAATATCTGGCGTAGACTTATCGCAAGATTTGTCGAACGAGCAGTTCAGCGAAATTTATCAGGCTTGGCTCGATTGGAAAGTCATTGTGTTTCGCGACCAAGTTATTGATCGCGACCAACACAAAGCCTTTGCACGAAAGTTTGGCACCTTACACGTACACCCCATGCAACACAGCTATGGCGGCGACCCAGAGATACTGTCGGTCAAGACCACCAAAAACTCCGCTTATACTGCGGGCAACGCATGGCACACAGATGTTACCTGCGACGAAATCCCACCCATGGCCTCGGCTCTTTACATAAAAGAAACGCCAGAAAGTGGCGGCGGCGACACGTTATTTGCAAACATGTACTTGGCCTACGACCTGCTCAGCGACACCATGAAAGAAGTGCTTGGCAGCCTTACGGCAATACACGACGGCGCATTACCCTATCTAGGTAACTACAAGGTGGCTGCTCCAGAAGGAGACGCCTACCCTAAGAATGAACACCCAATGATTATCAACCACCCTGAAACCGGGGAAAAGGTATTGTTTGTGAACAGTGGTTTTACCTCCCACATTAAGGGTATGAGTGGCTGGGAGAGCAAGGCGCTCCTGAATGCGCTGTTTGATCACATCACCCGAACCCACCGGCTTACCTGTCGAGTGCAATGGCAGCCCAACACGCTGACCTTGTGGGACAATCGTTGCACCCAGCATCATGCGGTTTGGGACTACTGGCCCGATAGTCGCTATGGGGAACGCGTCTCTATTTTGGGTAACGAGCGACCCAGCGCAGGGTAATTGACATCATCTTTGCGATCCTGGGGTAGCCTTCATTGATTGCTTTAATTAATTGCTTTAGTTAATTGCTTTAGTTAATTGCTTTAATTATTTGCACTGCTAATTGCACTGCTAATTGCTCCGGCGCGTTTATTCAGCAGGGTCTTTTAACCAATAACTGATTTACAAAGACCATGCTCTGGCCCAGCATGTTCGATGCACTTAACCTCATCAAAACTACTCAACCGCACATCCACAATTGATGCGCGGCCAGCTGACTGCGGCTGCAATTAGCAATATAAACTGGAACGCTCGGCGCCCTTATGACAATAGAACAACCCTCTTCGGATATTAGCGCGAGCACTCCACCACCCCTGCCCGGCACAAATCTTCCTGGGAAGAAGCAAAGCTTCAGACAAAGTCTGGCGCCGCTTTTCACCCTAGGTTGGCCCATGGTACTCACCCAGTTTTTTATCATGGGCACCGGCTTTATAGACACCGCCATGGCCGGGCGTTATTCGGCCACCGACCTTGCTGGCGTTTCCCTAGGTGGCAACGTCTTATGGCCAGCATTTCTGCTGCTCACCGGCGTCACAATGGCTTTAGCACCTATTACCTCGCACTTGCGCGGCGCAAATAAAATGGCTGATATCGGCCATCAAATTCGCCAAGGCTTATGGCTAGCCCTGGCCAGCAGCGCGTTGATGATGCTGCTTCTGCATAACGCAGGCATCATTTATCAGTGGACCGGCATTGAGCCTGCGATAGCTGATATTGCCAGCGACTACTTGTACGCCATTAGTTGGGGGGTGCCGCCGATTATCATTTATGTGGCTCTACGCCATACGCTGGAGGGTCTGGGACAAACACGTCCACCCATGCTTATCGCCGGGAGCGTATTGCCGCTCAATGGCTTTCTCAACTACGCCCTGGTTTATGGTGAATTCGGCTTTCCCGAAATGGGCGGCGTGGGCTGCGGTTGGGCCACAGCCATTGTCTTTTGGGTACAGCTACTACTCATGTTGCTGCTGCTGCCCAAACCTTACTTTAAGGCCACCGGCTTGTTTAAGGTATTTGAGTTTCCAATACTCAGTACCTGCCGGGATATCCTCAAACTTGGTATCCCCATAGGCATAGCCATTTTCTTAGAAATGGCTTTGTTTGGGGTAATCGGCTTTTTGGTAGCACGCTTGGGTGTGATTGATATGGCCGCCCACAGCATTGCTGGCAATTTAAACTGGATGACTTACGTTATTCCCATGAGTATTGGCAGTGCCGCCAGTATCCGTATTGGCTTTTTGGTGGGCAGCGGTGATTTGGCCGCGGCAAGATCTACTGCCGGCGCCATATTTAAATTTTCTATTGGCTATGCACTGGTTATGAGTTTGGCGTTAATTGGGCTGCGCTACCAACTGGTTTCTATTTTCACCAACGACCCGGAAGTGATTGCTATCGCCATTGTACTGATTTTGTTTATCGCTATTTATCAGACTATTGATGACGCTCAAGCGGTCATTATTGGCGCCCTACGCGGCTATAAGGACACCACGGTCCCTATGCTATTCAGCCTGATAGGTTATTGGTTTTTGGCTCTGCCTATAGGCTATATATTGGCTGAAGGCCTGATCACCGACGAACCACTAAGAGTCTATGGATACTGGGCCGGCATCGCCTCGGGCATGTTTATTGTGGCAATTTGTGTTGGCATCCGACTTCGACATATTAGCGGTCACAAAGAGAAGATTTTGCTGTTGTCAGATACAAAAAATTAACTGCGCCAAGGCCAACACCTCAATAACAGACCAGTGGCCTCAGACCTTGAAAGCGTGCTTTTCACCAACCACCTTTAAAGCCTGTGGTTGCAACCAATCAAAGAGCGTCAGGAAGTTGTACTGCACGTAACAAATTGTCTCCTGCCACGGGCATTGGAAATGAGACTGCGCACTCTCATAAAATCTTCAATGTGAATGCACCGTCTCGACCTGTGACAACGCTAGAACTAGAGCTAGAGCTAGAGCTAGAACTAGAACTAGCGACTTTTTCCTCGCAAAGTAGGCAGGACGATGAAAGCAACAAATCGTCAAGCAGACGCCATCTACCTGCAACCAGAACTAACCCGCCGACTGCTGGGCCTGAGTGTCAATCTCACTCTGCCGTGGATCAGCAGAATTAGATTTTCCGTTAGCAGAAAAAACCAAAGCGCTATCCGCAACTGGCGCCTTACGGATCATCTTCTTATCTAGGGCGAAGTTCTGAGTATTTTTCCAAGGACCTTCCCCTTGCTGGGGGAACAAGTGCATAACCCGTTGCATATAGCCGGCTGGGAAGTCAGCTATCCAAGGCAAGGTTTGCATACCCTGATCTTCTTCGCGCAGTACAGGTATCACCTGAGTTGCACCACTTTTGCTCATATGCTCAATAAGACGACAAACCCACTCGGAGGTTAAATCCGCGCGTAGCGTCCATGACGCGTTCACATAACCAAAAGTGTTGGCAAGATTCGGCACACCAGAGTACATCATACCTTTGTAGGTAAATTGCTTAGAAAAATCTACAGCCTCGCCGTCGACGAAAAATGGCACACCGGCCAGCACTTCAAGCTTCAGACCTGTCGCTAAAACAATAATATCCGCAGCCAACTCATCACCATTTTTTAGGCGTATACCGTTCTCAGTAATTTGATCTATCTCCGCCGTAACCACTTCGGCTTTGCCAGACTTAATGGACTCAAACAGATCAGCATTGGGCACTAAACAAAGGCGTTGGTCCCATGGGTTATAACTTGGGGTAAAGTGCTTTGCCATATCGTAATCTGCTGGCAACATTTTCTTAACCATATCCAACAACTGTTTTTTAACTTTTGTTGGGGCTGTGCGGGTTTGATAATAGAAGTAGCGCTGCATTTCGATATTTTTGAATCGGGTCAAATTGTATGCCCACTTCTCCGGCATTATCTTGCGCAGAAAATTCGCCAGCGCGTCTTGATCTGGGCGCGCCACTACATAGGTTGGCGAGCGTTGCAGCATAGTCACTTGAGCGCCGTCTGCTGCCATATTCGGCACTAACGTCATGGCCGTTGCTCCGCTGCCCACAACCACTACACGCTTACCCTTATGCACCAAACCGTCAGGCCAAAACTGCGGATTGACTACATCTCCGGAAAAATTTTCTACGCCGTCAATGCCTGGGTCGTGCACTTCGTCATGACTGTAATAGCCACTGCACATAAACAAAAAGTTACAGCTGATTTGAACCTGCTCGCTTGCATGATCTACATCCAAGGTCCACTTCGCGTCGTGGGATGACCACTGCGCGTTAGTCAGCTTGTGGGAGAACTTAATATTTTTATCAACCCCATACTCTTGAGTGGTTTCCTTCACGTATTTCAGAATTGCCGGACCATCTGCTATCGATTTAGATTCCTTCCACGGTTTGAAGTTAAATCCTAGGGTGTGCATATCGCTGTCAGAACGAATACCCGGGTACTTAAACAAGTCCCACGTACCGCCAACACTTTCCCTGCGCTCTAGTACACAGTAACTCTTATCTGGGCATTCTCGACCCACATGTACCGCGGCGCTCACGCCAGAAATTCCCGCTCCCACAATAATTACGTCAAAATGTTCCATAGCAAATCCGACCCCTCTAATATTAGTGTGTCTTAGTAGCCAAATAATAGCAGTTCACTAACGCATAGCCACCTAGTTGAATGCCGCGTCATGAGAAAAGAAACACCAAATACCCACCATTAATTAACATCAGCAAATTGTCCAAGTGAGAATTTTCTTCCCAAATTCGACCAAAAGCCTAAATAGCTTACGCTTTAAAAAAACGAGAAAATTTTCCACCAATAACACATCAAAAATCAAGGAATTGCCAAGCACCACGAAAAAATGGACAAATTCGCTGACTTTTTGATAATTTCAAAATCTAACAATTTTTTTACTTCAATAGCTCTCTAAAAACACGGTATTTTTGGTCTCTCCAACACTTTTAGATCGCCAACCAATCTGTAACTATTCTTCCCATTACC
>CAJJAQ010000176.1 GCA_905182095.1 uncultured Pseudomonadales bacterium
CGAGGTGCCGGTCACCAAGAAACGCAGCAGCATAATTCCTTAATGCCAGCGCTCTGTTCTCTTCGATAACTGAGCGCGTAGCGTAAGCCTTCGCAGCATTACCCGCTACATTCCGCTCTAGATCAAAGAGCATTTGGGCAAGTGTCGTTTTTGACAAATTTGAATCTGAATTAATCATGGAGTTCTCCGTTCACACCCGAGCGAACAATGTTAAGTTCGCAGTATTGTTATTGTTATCTCAAGAGAAATCGGCCGCTTCTGCGGCCGCAGCCAACCTAGTCTTTACTAACATCTGCTTTCGGAGATTGAGTCGCTTCATCTGCAACATCAACGTCCGTCTTACCAGGCCAAGGGCTCAGCGGCCATGGCTTATCGTTAGAATGAAAAAGTACGTAGTTCAGCGAACCAGTTATAACCCCGACTAGCGCACTAGAAAAAGTCGCGATTCGCGAATCCACTTCACCTTTAAGCAAGTACAAAATCACACTGATCAGTACCAGTAGGGGTACGAGGTAAATTACTTCGAGGTACAAAACTATCGTGATAAGCACGACAAATAGAATTTTTTTCCAGTCTTTTCCCTTAAGCGCATTTGCAAGGTCCTGTTCGGAGCCAGCATCTGCAGCAACTTTGCTCTCTTCCGTTTTTTCGCTCATATCAATTCTTCCTTTGTTTTTAAAATGTTTTTCACCCTAAGGGCAACTCATACGATCGCCACCGCACATGTAGCTACCAAAAATAGTATTAGGATCATCTTCATAAGCTGGAGACTGCATACGTACAGTGGCCTCAGCGCTAATAACAAACCCGTTGCTGTTTTTGGCTCGGTTTTCCGCACCACCTCTACCGCCACACAAGTCACTGTAATTCGCCAGACTTCTGGAAGCCGCGGCGGCTTCATTGGCATAACCTCGGTTAAGATCAGAAAATCTTGGCTGCTTCCTGTTTTCATACTTATGATATGACGAAGCGGGACGCGTACCATTTAACTGGCTCAAACTACCAATCACCCTACTAACCATTGGCACGATAAGTTCGTAGCAATATTGAACCCTTATTTTTAAAAGATTCGCATCTTGAATATTCACGTTAGATGCGAGCCGAGAGTCGCGATACATCAACTGTGAATTTGGAATTTGCGCAATACCATCAGAGTTGAGTTCACCAAATCCCGACGAACCCGTCGAGAAAATCGCAGCTCTGGGACTAACGCGAATAATGCGTACATAACCATCCACCTCACTGGCGGCATCTTTGCGAGACCCACCACTATCTATGCCCGCAGCAATGTCTTGAGAAACATCAGGCCCAGTGCGCGAGTTTGAATTTGTAAACAGCGGTGCTAACCCTCTAATTAGGCCCTTTCTAATTCCTGTATATGTTGCATTGTTCAGTGCGCCTATTCTGGCCGCCTGAAAAGTCGCATAGTTCAAAGTCGTCTTGGCAGAATAAATCAATGCCACCTGAACCGTACCAAATATCAGCAATATAAATACTGGCATCACGATCAAAAATTCCACCATGGCCTGACCTTGATGTTTTGGGCTTTTTGCTCTCAAAGTCATTCTGTTTCCGAATCCAGGTTACTTGCGGCGAGACTCTCGCTCGACCGGTTATAGGTAGCCAACAGAGCCATCGACAAATCTACCAAGGCGCGTTCTGCATCAGTGGAAGGAACGACGTTTTCTATCAGTTTTGCCAGCGTCTCTGCCAGTTCCTGCAATTGCACGAAGGACAAATTAAACCAAGCAGCGGCATAGTCTGGATTAGTCACTAAAATTTCTTTGTACTGTGCAATCGCGCCTGTGCGATCGCCCTGAAAATTGGAGCAGTTCGCGATCTTCAGTCGGCTGGCAGTTTCGTTTGGTACCTTAGCGACAATCTTCTTGTACATTTCGCTA
>CAJJAQ010000177.1 GCA_905182095.1 uncultured Pseudomonadales bacterium
GTTCTGCATTTTCTGCAAATCTAGGCGCAAAACGATCGTCCAGTGGCAACACCTGGTTGGCTTCTGCCTCTTGCCACCAAATCGCCTGCATCTGGGCTAGTCGTTCTGGATTTGCATCTGCTAAGTCGTGGGTTTCGTTGAAGTCTTCATCTAGGTTGTATAGTTCCCATACATCATCTTCAAAGGCGCTGCCCGGCGGGTGGTAGGCCACAGCTTTCCAACCGTTATGCACTATGCCGCGGTGACCAAACATTTCAAAATATTGGGTGGTTTTACCGGTGTTCGCATTAGCGTCAGTCAGACTGCTGGCAAAACTAGTGCCGTGAGTGCCGTCACCTTCTGTGTTCGGCGCTTTGACCTTAATTAGTTCAAGGATGGTGGGGTTGAGATCGCTAACGTGGCAAAACTGATGGCGAATACTGCCATCGGTAGGGATTTTTGCTGGCCAAGACATAACCAAGGGGTCGCGAATGCCGCCGCCATGGGTATTTTGCTTGTAGCGTTTCAGTGGCGTGTTAGACGCCATAGCCCAGCCCCAGGGGAAGTTGCTGTGGCTGTCAGGGCCACCAATGTCATCTAGACGCGCAAGCTTTTGCGCCATGGATTCTGGTTGTAGGTTGTAGGGTCCCATTGCGTTGATAAAGCCGTTGGGTCCGCCTTCTTGGCTGGCACCGTTATCTGACAACAGCAGGACCATCGTGTTATCGAGTAAATCTGCTTGCTCTAAGAACGCCATTAACCGGCCTAATTGTTGGTCCGTATGTTCCAACATGGCGCCATAGGCACCGGCCAAACGTGAAAATACCCGGCGCTCGTCCTCGCTGTGTGCGTCCCAGGCGCTGACCGAATCGTTTCTCGGTGGCAGCACTGTGCCCGCGGGAACAATACCTTGCTCAATTTGCCGAGCTAATCTGTCCACCCGTGTAGCATCCCAACCTTTTGCAAAGACGTTGTCGTACTTGTCGATCAAGTCTTTGGGTGCTTGGTGTGGGGCGTGGCATGCGCCCGGGGTGACCATCATGAACCACGGAATTTGCGGCGACACCGCGATGTGTCCCTTGACGTAACCAATGGCTTGGTCAAATAGATCTTCCGTGAGGTGGTAACCGGTTTCGTAGTTGCCGGGGGCTGCAATGTGGCTGTTGTCCCGCACTAATTCTGGTGAATATTGGTCGGTTTCGGCGTCTAAAAAGCCGTAGAAGCGGTCGAACCCTCGGCCCAGTGGCCAGCCGTTGAAAGGTCCGGTAGGCCCTGTTTCTGTGAGTGGGGTGACATGCCATTTGCCGACCATGTAATTGCGGTAGCCCACATCACGTAAAGTCTCAGCTAAGGTTGGCGCGTCGGCGGATATTTTGCCGCGGTAGCCGGGGTAGCCGCTGTCGAAGTTGGCCAGACAACCTACGCCAACGGCGTGATGATTGCGGCCGGTGAGCAGGGCAGCGCGAGTGGTGGAGCACATGGCTGTTGTGTGAAAGCCACTGTAACGCACGCCTGCGCTGGCAACGGCGTCTATGGCTGGCGTGTCTATCTCGGAGCCGTAGCAACCAAAGTCTGCGAAACCCACATCGTCCAGCATCATCAGGACAATGTTTGGACTGCCAGCTGGCGGTGTCGGCGGCGTTGGCCAATGTGCTGCAGGTGTTGACTGCGTATTAGGGCTAGATGTTGTGTGCGGTTTTTTCATGTCCGAGATTCCAGCAAAAAACTTACTTTACCATTGTCTCTTAAATTGTCTCGCAAATTGCTTTGCGAAGTTTTGCCCTGACTTTAAAGGCTTTGCCCAAGCGCAAAGCAAACTCAATTCTAGCCCTCAACCGGGGCTTTAGTGTCTTTGTTGCGGTCCATCCATCTGTCGAATTTTATCAACAAGGGCGGCAAAAAGAATAAGTCTAAGGCCCATGCAACGATGATGATTGGGGTGAGCAGTGACGCTACGCTTTGGAAGTAAGGCGTAGATGAGAAAACTAAAATGAAGGTGCCTAAGGCTAGACTTAACGTGGTGATGGTAATCGCTGAACCTGCTCTGTCTAGCGAGTAAACGGCTGCCTTTTCAGGCGACATACCGTCTTCTTTGCCGCTGATGTATTTACTCAGTATGTGTACTGAATCGTCCACAACCAAACCAATGCTGATTGAAAACAACATTAGAATATAGGGGCTGAGTTCGCCGACAAGTAATCCCCATACACCAAATACAACGGTGGCTGGAAAAAGATTTGGCATGATGCTTAAGAGTCCGTAACGTAGACTTTTAAGGCCAATGATCATGGTGATGGTGATGAGTAAAAAACTCAGCATAAAACCCTGTATCAGCTCCTCAGTAATGCGTCTGTCTAGGCGTACATAGAGGATGCTGTTGTCGCCGTGGAGTACTTTATATTCCTTCTTCACATTGTCGGCTATCCAAGCATCAATACGATCGTTGAAATCGAGTAATTGCTTGTTAGAAAGGTTTGACGTTGCAATCACCAATCTCACCGCTGAATAGTCGGCATTAAATATAGGCTGCAAACTAGGCTCAATTTCCTGTACCAGTTGATAGCCCACTAGGTAGTCGATTATTTGCAGTTGGTCATCTGGGAGTATTTCGAAGGCCTCGTCATCGTCGTTGTCGGACTTATTTCGAGCGCGCAGGTAGTCGGTATAACTGGTGACGAAGCTGGCTTCTGGTTGTGCCTCCAACCAAATAGATAAGGCTTCAACCTGCTGCAGAAATTCTGGTTGGGTTATACCGTAGTACTCGCCGCTGTCTATGCTGTAGGCAAGGGCCTGATCGTTGCCAATTTTTTCACTTAATGCGGTCAGTACATGATGGGCATCTGAGTCTTCATCGATAAAAGTGAAACGATTGAAATCCAGACTGTTAAGAGGCAGCAGGCCAAGGGTAACCACAATGATTACCGCGCTACCCCAAAAAAGTACAGTACCCCTTGTGGTGACGAGTTTAATCACGGTGCGGATGAATCCTGCAATACCTAGAGGTTGAGGTACTTTGTTTGTTGGCAGCAATAAGACTAACGCTGGAAGGATAGCCAGCGTCACAACGTATGCCCAAATTACGCCGATGGCGATGATGTTGCCGAAGCCATAAATACCAGGAGAAGAGCTGTAGTTGAGGCTAAGAAAGCCCATGGCAGTGGTCACTGTTGCCAGGGTAATGGGCTGAATATTGACTCGCAGGCTCTCGCGCATTGCGTCCATTTTAACCATGCCTTTGTGCAAACCTTGGGCGTAAATTGACAACACGTGAATGCCATCTGCTATGGCTATGACAATAACCACCAAGGGGCCAAGGGTAGAGATTTGATTGAACGCAATATCCAGCCAACCATAGGTGCCCATTGTTGCGGCAAATGACAGCGCTGCCATGGCCATTAGAGTGATGGAAAAGGACAGTGAGCGCAGGCAAAACCAAAGCAGCAATATGCCGACTATGAGTACTAGGGGGAGTAATACTTGATTGTCTTTCGTCCGCGCATTGATGCCGTCTAATTCGAACATCAGTCGACCAAGCACGTAAATGTCTACATTTGGGAATTCTTCGCGTAACGAGTCCCTTAGCGCTACTACAGACCGAGCAATTTCCAAGCGTGTTGCTTGATCGTCTTCGGAATTTTTGTAGCGGATATTTGCCAATGCCATATCGCCGGCTTTGGACAGCGAGTTTTTCACGATGTCGTCGTCATTCAACGCTATTTCGCGGATCTTGGCCGCGTCGCTGTCGGTCAGGCCGGCAAGTTCGGGTACCAGATAATCTCGCCCATAGGTTTCTTGGTCGGAATCATTGAGGCGCTGGTTTAACAGGGATCTTACCGCTATGGCCGACTTCACTTCGGCGTAGCGCTGGGTCAATGCTTCCATTGCTCGCAAGGACTCTAAGGCGAAAATGTCTTCGGCTTCAAATGCGAAAAGCACGCCGGTAGTAGGCGGGAAATCTTCCTGAGCCATCTCGACTTCTAATTTAAAGGGATCGTTGTCACTGAGCAAAGATTCGCTGGTGGCTATCATTCGGGTCGAACCCAAGCCTACAGCGACAAAGATACTTAAGGCCAATGTTGCCAGCGCCAAAACGTTGCGCTTTTCTAACAGCAGATTGATGATGAACTTCATTTTTTTTGTGACTACCGACGAATTATTCTTGATTGCGGGGTATGCTACGGCAGTCGGAAGATATTTACACACGGTAATAAAATGAAAACTATAGAAACTTTTTTGGGCGTTTTTCGCAGTTCTTCTTCAAGGCTAATTTTGAGCCTCTTTCTGGGCCTTTTTGCTGCCACAAGTTCAGCCTCTAGCGATATTAAAGTTGGCGATTTTGCGCTCTTAGATCACGCTGGAAAATTCCATCAATTGAGCTACTACGGCGACTACAAAGCGGTGGTTATTTCAGCCCAAGGGCTAAGCGGCTCGGGGCTCGCTGAGGATGCGGCAAATCTTAGTGCGGTAAAAAGTACGTTCGCCGAGCAGTCGGTTAAGTTTTTTATTCTTAATCCACAGCCGGCAGATGCGCGTGATGCTGTAGCTATTAAAGCTGGCCAGTTGAACCTTGATATTGCGATTTTGCTCGACCAGTCCCAGCTAGTGGCCGAGACTTTGGGTCTTACTCGTTTGGGTGAGTCGGTGATTGTCAATGCAGAAAATATGTCGGTACTGTATAGAGGCGACACAACATCCGTAGCCCAAGTGCTGCCTAACCTGCTTGCGCAGTCTGATGTGGCAGTTGCCAGTGTCCAACCGACCGGTCAGCTCATCGACTTTGCGATGAAGAAAACACATCAACAAGCGGCCGTATCTTATACAAAAGAGATCGTGCCCATTCTTCAAGAGAACTGCGTGTCCTGTCACCACGACGGTGCCATTGGCCCTTGGTCAATGTCTAGCCATGCCATGGTTCGAGGTTGGTCACCGATGATGCGCGAAGTGGTTATGACACGTCGTATGCCGCCGGGTCAGATTGATGCTCACGTCGGCAAAAAAATTGCGGAAGTTGCTGGCCTGACCATTGCAGAAAAGCAAAAACTAATTCATTGGATAGATGCTGGTGCGCCCATGGGCGAGGGCACTGATCCGCTGCCATTAATGACTTTTACGGACGGCAAATTTAGCTTAGGCGAGCCAGATATGATGTTTAAGGTGCCAGCTCAAAGCATTCCAGCTACAGGTATTGTTGATTATCGTTACGTGCCAGTTGAGCTGAACTTAGATAGAGATGTATGGATTCGCGCTATGGAGTTTGTGCCAGGCGATCGTGCTGTTTTGCACCATGTGATTACCTATCTGTCTAGCCCAGCGGATAAGTCCGGTAGCGAACAGAACAAAGCCGCAGAGCGCGGTGACAATATTGGTGGTTTTGCACCGGGCCGACAGCCAGATGAGTTCCGCGATAACAGCGGGCGCTTTATTCCCAAGGGCTCTAATTTATTATTGCAGATGCACTACACCACCTCTGGTCGCGAGACTGTAGATGAAACCGAAGTAGGGTTATACATTTACGACAAGCCGCCAGCATTCGTTATGTCTGGTGGTGTGGCGGGTCAGCGTCGTTTCTTAGTGCCTCCTGGTACCAAGGAGCACATGCTGCGTGGCGAGCAATTGGTAGAGCGGGACGCCTATCTTTACGAGATGACGCCGCATATGCACTTTCGCGGCAAGCACATGAGCTACAGTGTTGAGTACCCTGATGGCAAAACTGAGCAGCTGTTGTCTGTGCCCAAGTACGATTTCAACTGGCAATTCAACTATCGTTTAGAGGAGCCACTGTTTTTGCCTGCCGGTAGCAAGTTGATTGCCACGGGCGCTATGGATAATTCAGATCGTAATCCGGGCAATCCAGACCCTACAAAGCCAGTGTTCTTTGGTCTGCAAACCATGCACGAAATGTTCTTTGGTTTTACTACGCTGCGTTATGAGGGCGATACTCCTGATGAAGTGACCGAAGTGACCGAAGTCGCCGATGACTCCGTTGCTGGATTTGAATAGACCCTAAACAGATTCTAAACAGGCCTTAACTCGGTCTGTTTAGAGTTGATCCGAAAAAGACAAGTCTGCTTCAGGTGCAATAGGCTTTATTTGAACAGGCTTTATTTGAATGCCTTTTGTTTGAATGACTTATGTTTGAATGAAGAAGGCATGGATGAAGCAAGTTAAAATGCCGCCGGCAAGGCCACGTAATCTAACATTAGTTTCCATACAGTCCGATGGGCAAATGAAGCTCGTAGTGATCGAAATCTTTATCTGTGGTAAAAATTTCAACTTCAAGTCGCGCGGCTACTGCGCAAATTAAAAAATCTGTATGTGAACCTTGTACGCCATTAACGCGGCAGTGGTTAGAAAACTCGGCTGCGGTTACGTAATCTTCGCCCAACACGGCCTCTTCAGGAAAGTGCTCTAGCTGCGCTTTTAGTTTTAAAAACTGATTGCGGTCGCTATATCCAGAAAGTAGCTCTTGCCGTATGGGGCCAATTATTTGGGCATTTCCTGCGTTAATAACGGCCGTCAACTTTGCCGTTATAGCTTTATCTCGTGGTGTTTTACCGCGCAGAGCTAACGACCAAATACAGGTATCAATTAGCATCCGGGCTATGCGCGCGCTTTTTTATAATCGTAATCTTCATCATTGGGCATAGAACCAAAGAGAGCAATAATCTCTTTTTGTTTTCTGCGCTCAACAAATTCTTTCAAAGCCGCATTGACGGTATCTTTTTTAGTTTTTAGACCGCCTATTTTTAGCGCTGTTTCCAGCAAGCGGTCATCTAACGCCAAGTTTGTAGCCATAATGTTCATATTACGTTTAATGAATTCCTTTGCAGTTTACACATTTATTTACACATATGTCCACACTAAACAATACACAACTTCACACGCGCAACTTTACACACACAAATATACGCATAGACCTGCGCTCAAGAGCACAAAAGACCACACACAATTCCGCATGTTAGCCGGCACTTAAGCGGCGTTGCGCATTGACCAAAATGAGGGTTGAGTATCGGTCATCGAACTTGCTCAAAGGGTTAAAGTCTCTCACTCAGGCACTATGTTTCTGTGCGCCTTTGCAAAAAGGCTCGTAAGCGATGGGCTGCGCGTTGGTTAGAAGACGCACAGTGGCCGCGCGTTGGCCAAAACACGCGCAGCCTGCGCAAAGCTACTGGTAAGGCTTACTGGTAGACCTATTGACAGACCTATTGACAGACCTATTGGTGAAATCTATTGGTAAAAGCCAACGGTAAAATCTTGCGGGCATACTTGTAGCTTGAATCTGTCGCTGGAGACGATTTTTTAGGGCAGCGTCATTGTAGTGGTGGCAATGGTTTTTGCATTTCAGTGATGCGAAGCAGTCTCTGCCGTTTGCTGGTTATTGCCCCAGAACGATACCAGTGGTATCCCAATAGAAGTAGCTGTGAGTGTCTTCGTTGTCTTGTAATAAAAACAGCGTTGCGCCCAGTTCGTTGCCTTCAGGCCCGAATAGTGCGCCTTTCAGATAACCCTCGCCGCTTAGGGTGCCGTTGGAAGTGACGACTACCGTTGTATCCAGGGTTGCTGTGATTTGCCCATCTACCAATGTGCCGTCGACTAATGTGATTGTGAGATTGGGTATGCCCGCAACCAGCGTATAGCTGGTGTTGCCATTGAAGACATCTGCGTAGTTGTAGAATTTGTTTAAGACCACTGTGCCGGTAACGGCATTGCTTTCATAATTCACGTTGATGTTACCGCTGCCTTTAGCAACCAGCGTGGTCGACGTGCTTCTGTCGTTGTCCCAATACTGAAACAGCATATCGGGGAGCAGGGTGAAATCTTGGTTGGCTGTGGTTTTGACGTCGCCACTTTCGGTAAATTCCCCGTAAATGATGGGTAGGGTGTGCACAGGATCGTTGCCCGTATAGGTGGCTTGCGCAGCTGCGCCGTCAACGTACTCTAGGCCTTGAGAGGCCAGCCAGGTGCTGTCGTAAGTGCTGACGTTGAGTTCTGCGCCAGTAATGGGTTGTTGGTAACTATTGGCAAATTGGAAGCCGCTAGGATCATAAAGCGCAACAGTAGTCTCTGAGCCATCTGTGTTAACGGTCCAGCTATAATCCAAAGTAATGTTGCCATTGCTCCCTCCTCTGGCCGTGATTGCATAGCGTTGTCCATTTTCAGTAAGTGACACCGCCATGTCTTGGATGTATTCGCTATTTAGCGTTGAGCCGCTATCGACTATTTTTGCTAACGCGATGGCATCCCATTGTTGGGTTGTATATTCGCCCAAAATTTTGTTGTAGGAAAAATTGCTGACTGGCGTTTGTGCAGGAGTTCCACTGGCTGGTGGAGGGTTAGCAGTGGCCGGCTCGGCTGCCGTTGGGGTGCTCCCGCCGCCGCCGCAGGCTGTCAGAGCACCGAGGATCGTGACACTCAATAAAGTGTTCTTACTGTGGAGCTTTAACAAGAGAAATTACCTCGATATGGGTTTACTGCATACTATTAGTTAACACATCGCAGGTAAAAGTGTTAGAGAAATATCTATTGCTAGCCGCTCATTATTCCATGCAGTTGTGCAACTGATGGGTTGTTAAAAGGATAATGAATAAGCCCAAGTGCGCCGCAAGGAGCTTGGTAGGTGTTCAATTGCGCCTAAGTTTAGCCATTGGGCCGTATCTGGGGGTTGAGTATTCTTACTGAAGCGTTACTGTTTGTTGATTGTGCAATAACCAAATAAGCGATAACAAAGGATTGGGTATGTCTGCTACTAGTGACACCGCACCGAAAAAGTCTTTTCTACAATCAGTGTGGCTAAGAGGATTTGCGATATTTATTGGCTTGCTTCTTGTGCTGGCTGCAATGCTTTACGCTAATTCATCTAGAGTCATCGTAATGTTGGACGATCACTTCTATGAAGAAACCCTAGCCACTTGTGTGTTGGTGTTTGGTTGGGTTGCCCCTGATCGGCAAAAGGTAGTGTTGCAGACCTTTTGTAATGTTTCGATGTTCACCTTGGCCGCACAAAGTTTAAGCGCGATCGATGAAACTGAAGAACAGGCTTTGTAAAGCCTTGCCCTTTGGCTTGAGCTCCTTGCAGCGGCGGGTGAGTCACACGCCGGTGATAAGGGCTTGAGCCAAATTGGCCCCGCTAATAAATGCATCTTCGGCGGAGTTTCCCGTACACCAGTCTCCCGCAGCCGCGATGCCTTGGGCTCGATCCAGTAAATAAGCTTCCCCTAAAGGTGACCTTATGCCTGCGTGTAACCATCTGTGTGCTTGGCTATGTGCTATTTGAGGTATGGGGCCGTACAAAGCTTCTAACTGCCCAACTAATGATTGCATGACTGCTTCTGGCGTTGCCTCAACGTGCGCCTGGCTAAATGCATTGCTGGCGTGAATCACATACTGGCCTTGGCCTAATTTACCACTTGCTAGGCCAGATTCCGTCTGCGCCAGCTGGCGATGAGGTTTGCTATGTTCTGCGATTATCCGCGAAATATCGGCATTGGGAGCGTGCACTAGGTCTGGTATTGTCAGAGGTTTATTCGTCACCAGCATCAATGCCCAGGTGCAATATGTTTCAAGTGTCGCTAGGCGCTGGGTAACCGAACTTTGGATATCTGCCAAGATGTTAATGGCTTGAGGTGGTGGGGCGGTGCTAACAACGATGTCGAAGGGGCCAAAGGATTCACCTTTGTCGGTCGTAAGTAGCCAGCCCGTTGGTGAAGCCGGGCGAACCTTGGTGATAGTTGTATCTAGATGGGTGTGCAGATGGATGGGTGAATGTTGGGCGATTTGTGCTGCAATATTTTTTGCCAGTTCGTTGTTGCCACTAGCACCTACATATAATTGCTCGTTAGTTTCTGTGCCTCTGGGTTGCCAGGATTGAAGTGTTTGGAGGTGAGACAAGAAGTCCGGGTCTGTGCCAGAGAAATAACTTGTGCCGTGATCGAAGTGCCAGTTGTCTTTACGTCTGGTCGATGTGCGGCCTCCAAAGCCGCGGCTTTTGTCAAATATGGTGCAGATAAATCCGCACTCGAGTAAACGGCTGGCGCAGCGCAAGCCGCTGATGCCTGCACCAATAATTGCGATGTTCTGATTTTCTATCGGTTGCAAAAAATTCCATCCCTGCTTCTGTTGAGTGATTGTTATTGGCTGTCGTTGATAGCTGTCGTTGATAGCTGTCGTTGATAGCTGTCGTTGATAGCTGTTGTTGGCACTGACTGGGAGGTGTCTATTAGTAAATTATGCTTGGTGAGATTTAGGTTTGCGAACACCATCTAGCTAAGTCCAACTTTCCGTGGTCAAAGCTGGTCAAAGTTGGACAATTGGTCGTAACGGTAAAAAAGTTGCATTTTTAAGCACCCATTCTTGCTTTGGCTAATAATTGTCGCATTTGTAGTTGGATTTTTTATTGACGTCTTTGGTGAGGGTCTTTATCTTAAACGTCATGAAAACGAATCAGCAACCCATCATTTTAGCCCCGCGAGTTACGGCCATGGCAAGGGTGCAGAGAATGAATTTAATACCCTCATTGAATGCGCTAACTCTAGTCTTGGTTGCAGGATCGGCAGCTTTCTACATGGTGATGTTAGGTTCGTAGTGGTCCCTCGAGCGCCTGCCTCTCTTCTCCCCATTCCTCCCTTGGTTGAGGCAGGCGCTTCTCTTTATTCTCATTTTTTTGGTGCAAGCTAATGGCTACTTTTACACCTATCCGCAAACCTGGCTTAGATTCGCCGATGATCATCGAAGGTATTGCGGCGGACCTTGCAACCGTTAACCAAGTGATCACTGCGGCAGTGCAAGTTTGGCCATCCTCGGAACGACTGAAGCGCCTAGCGCTGACTGCTTTGCATTATACAAACGCGGATCTTCAAGATTTTGAATTCCTGTTGTGTTATAAAGCGCACGCTTGTTTAGGCGTTGCCGTATGGGAACCCGAGAATGTCAGTTTTGTAAGCGACAAGTCTTCGGTTGCCCTCTTGCATGGGTTGTATGTTGGTCAACAACATCAGCATCTTGGGGTAGGCAAATTGCTGCTCGATGAAGTTCATCTGAGAGCAGAAAAGCGCAGTTTCTCTGGCGTGTATGTTAGAGCTGAACGTTTTTCCGCAAGTTACTTTGAGCATGTGGGTTATCGCCAACTGGCCGTTAACCAAGGACCGGGTGCAGTAGGCTGCGCCTATCCGTACAGGTTCCTCGGTGACTTAGCCGCTCGTCACTCGAATGCTGCTTAGCATCAGTTGACGTCTTAACTCGCAGTAACAAAAATCGACTGGTTAAAGGAAAGCGGGAAATGCTTAAAAGAGTCCTGGGAAGACAAATGTTATCGGGTCTATGCCTCCTTGTGGGAGCGGCGCTGATAAGTCCAACAGTATTTGCAGCTGATGAGGGCGCAGATCTGTCGTGGAAATACCATTGCACCACGTGCCATGGCATCACTGGAAAATCAAATGCGCAGAGATATCCAAATCTCGCGGGTCAAAACAGCATCTACTTAGTCAGTCGACTGAAGTACTTTCGCGATGGTGTGGAGCCGGGCAATCAGATGAATGCACAGGCAGCGCCGTTGAGCGATGAAACAATCGAACTTTTGGCTGAGTACTTCAGTCGTCAATCCAACTGAGGTCTAGGCAAATGAAAACAACTTTGATGATTTCTAAATGGATTAGCCTTTCTTTTGTTTTGGCTTTTGCTGCATGCGGTGGCGTTGCGCCAGACGGTGCAGCGTTGGCTGTAGAGAAGGGTTGCGTTGCTTGTCACGGCGAAAAGGGTGGTGCTATTGCGCCGATCTATCCAAACTTGAACGGCCAGTACGAAACTTATTTGCGTTTGCAGTTGGTAGCTTACAAGTCAGGAAAGCGTGTTAACGCGATCATGAATGGCATGGCTAAAGACTTGAGTGCGGAAGACATCGCTGCATTGGCTGCGCACTACGGCAAGTAGTTCTTGGCACTCGCTGGATAGCGAGTGTGTGGAGGACTACTCTATTGGAGCGGGCCTATGCCTGCGCACCTGCCTAAGCCTAATTCGGCTTAGGGAGCTGCATTGATGATCTCATCTCCAATGCAAATCGGCCCATGTATAATTCTCTGGTGCAGTATTTTTTGCCTTGGTTGCGCAGAGCAATCTGCTGATTCGATCCCCGACCAAACCCAGCCTACTGTGCAGAGCGCTCGCCAGTTGGATGATCTTTCGGCGCAACCCATTAGCAGTAAAATCCTTGCTTCGGCGTCCAGTTACATTGGCTCAGAATCTTGTGCCAGTTGTCACTCTGAGGCATATCAATCTTGGCAGGGCTCCCACCATCAATTAGCCATGGCTGAGCCGTCAGCGCAAACCGTGATTGGCAACTTCGATAACCGTGTTCATGTAACTAGCCCTGTTACTTCCAAATTTTTCCGTCAAAACGGTGCTTATACCGTGGCTACTGATGGCGTGGACAACGCGCTTGTCGAGTACTCTGTGCGTTATACCTTTGGAATTTCGCCCCTCCAACAATATTTGGTGGATGTGGGTGGTGGTCGTTTGCAAGCTCTGCCGTTAGCGTGGGATACCCGCAAGTCAAACGTCACAAGCCCGAAAGGCCAAATTCCAATAGGTCAAAATCGAGGTTGGTATCATCTCAATCCGCAAAGTTCAGGCCTCGCTGGTGACGTTACGCATTGGACCAAGGGTGGTCAAAATTGGAACCATATGTGCGCGGACTGTCACTCTACCAGCGTGACTAAAGGTTATAATCCAGTTGCAGATACTTTCGACACTCAATTTGCGGAAATCAGTGTGGGATGCGAAGCCTGTCATGGCCCAGGTTCGGAGCATCGAGAAATGCCCAGTCAGTCTTATCCCATGTTGTCATCTACAAGTAATACGGCAGTCGCAGAACAAAATGCTTGTGCTAGCTGTCATAGCCGACGCGCACAGTTGGCTGAGGGTTTTGCCCCCCAACAATCGTTCTTAGATTTCTACCAGCCAGCTTTGTTAGACCAAGGGCTGTACCATCCTGATGGTCAAATTCTAGACGAGGTCTATGTTTATGGTTCTTTCGCTCAGAGCAAAATGCACGTACAAGGGGTTACATGTAGCAATTGTCATGACGCCCATACCGCTCAGCTGAAGTTTCAAGGCAACGCGCTGTGCACCCAGTGTCACAACCCCGCAGGGCGCGCAGAGTTCCCGACACTGACAAAAGCGCTGTATGACTCATCTAGTCATCATTTCCACAGCAATTCTGAGGGTGCCTCTAACAGTGGCGCGGCCTGTGTGGACTGCCATATGCCTAGCCAAACTTATATGGGCATTGATGAGCGACATGACCACAGCTTTCGTCTCCCTAGACCAGATTTAAGTGAAAAAATTGGCGTGCCTAATGCCTGTGCTGGTTGTCATGAGGAAGAGCGGGGGCTTGATGTGAATCGCTGGGCCGCTGGGGTGATTGCTGAGCATTTCAAACATGCGCAACGACAGCAAAAACCCGCGCATTTCGGCGAGGCTTTGTTCGCCGCCAGGCTTGGTAAAAAATCTGCTGAGCCAGGGCTGACCGGCATAGCTGTAGATCCTCAAATGCCCGGTATTGTTCGCGGTACTGCGTTGTCTCTGCTTGCGGGTTACTCTTTGGTCGGCGGTTCTCGGGCTATTGAACAGGGACTTAAGTCTGCAGATCCGTTAGTTCGTATGGGTGCAATTAGGGGTTCTGAGCGTTGGCCCGGGCAGCGCCAGTGGTCAGCACTGAAGCCATTGCTGAGTGATCCATTGTTGGCCATTCGGATGGAAGCCGTGGCTGCAGTAGCAGATTTATATCCGGCGCTACCACAGCAAGAGCAGGCTGCGTTGTTGGGTTTTATTGAAACCTATATAGAGGTCCAGCAAGTCAACGCCGACCGCGCAGAATCTTTGTCGAATATTGCCACCATGTATCTCAATATTGGTAAAGGCCCTTTAGCTGAGCAAACACTTAAGCGGGCGCTAAAAGTAAACCCTCAGTGGGTGCCGGCGTTGGTTAATTTGGCGGACATTTATCGGGCCACAATACGTGATGTGCAGGGGGGTGTTTTTTTGGATAAGGCTCTTGCGTTAACGCCTAACGCGCCGGATGTGTTGTTAGCGAAAGCGCTTTGGTGGGTCAGACAGGGAGATCGCAGACGCGCGATTACATTGTTGGCTCAAGGTTATGATGCCCAGTCGCCTTCTTCATTGAATTACATTTACGCGGTGGCATTGCACTCCAATGGCGATACCGCCAAGGCATTGGAGGTGGTGGATGCGGCCATAGAGGCCGGGCAAAGTGCCGGCCAATTGGTGCAGTTAGGTTTGAGCATTACCCGGGAAACCGCAGATCTGCAACGTGCTCGGCGTTACCAGGCTTATATTAGCCGCTGATTGCCATTATGTTTTGACCTTTTGGTGACTCTATCTTGTCTACTACCTATTCGTTTTGTACCGCTCAGTCGTCCTTAGTGAAATAGAGTTTTATGGCGCGTATTGGCTGTTTGTTCAAAATCGCCAGTAGAAGATGCATTTTACGGTAGCTGAGCCTACCTTGTTGAAACAAAACAATGCCGCGCAGAGGCATATTGTTTGCCATTTCCTCAAACATCTTGCGGATGGTTGCGTCGTTATTGCCAATGCCCATGCTCTTGAGAAAGCCTTCTACGGTTTTCTGTTTTACCTTTGCGCCGAGCCAAGTTTCACCAATTTCAGCTAATGACGAATTAGCATGGAAGGGTCGTGGCGATTCACCCTTTGGCACACTTTTGCCGAGCATTTGGGCAAAAGTTGCATCCGCTACATAAATCGGATCTTTTGTACTGTCATCGTTCAACTGAGGTCCAACGCAGGCTAGTGCCTCGGGGCTTGGCTGAGCGGTTTGTTGCAGGCTGGGATCTTCTATGACTAATTCAAGTGTTTGTCTGATGTCTCTGCTAGATGCGCCAATACGTAACGCATATTTTCCCGGTTCTATATTTGGTTGATTCCTGCCTTGGTCAAAATAGGCGAAGTCCGCAGCGTTGAGTTGAATAACTACTGTGCTTTGTTCTCCTGGCTGCAAACATATTTTGGCGAAGCCGCAGAGCTCTTGATCAGGTCGATAAATTTGGCTGTCTAGGGCGTGGCGATAAACTTGCACGCACTCGGCCCCTGTCATTGTGCCGGTGTTTTTGACCGCAACGGTTACCTGTATTGATGCAGGGTTGTCTAAGTCTGCGAACACGGTACTTGTGCTGATTTGAGCATCGCTATATTCGAAACTACTGTAGCTGAGGCCGTGTCCGAAAGGGAACAACACAGGCCGGTTGGCGCTATCGAAATAACGGTAGCCTACGTACAAACCCTCCCGATATTGGATCTGTCGCTGGCCGCCTGGAAACCAAGTGTTCGATGGCACATCTTCAAGGCTTAGCGGAAATGTTTCTGTTAATTTACCGCTGGGGTTTGCCAATCCGAGCAAAATATCCGCAATGGCGCTGCCACTGGCTTGTCCGGCTAAATAGCCTTCCAAAACGGAGGGTACTTGGTCGATCCAAGGCATTTCTACAGGTGCGCCGTTAGCCAGTACCACTACCGTTCTTGGGTTTGCTTCGACAACTGCCTGAATTAGACGGTTGTGTTGTTCTGGTAGCTGCATATGTTCGCGGTCGAATCCTTCCGACTCATAAATGCCGGGTAGCCCAGCATAGACGATGGCCACACTGCATGTTTTGGCCGCCGCAACGGCTTCATCAATTAGTCCCTGATTTAACTCGCTATGCTTTGCGTCAAAGCCTTCGGCGTAGACTAAGCTGTCGATGTGCTCGCTGAGTGCGTCAAACAGCGTATCTACTTGGGTGGGTCTAACTTGTGAGCTGCCGGCGCCTTGAAATCTTGGCTTTTTCGCAAACGCGCCAATGAGTGCCACGCTTTCAAGGTTGTTAATAGGCAGTAAAGCAGATGTGTTTTTGAGTAGTACGCAGGACTCAACGGCTGCTCTGCGAGCAAGTTGGTGGTGTGCGGCGAGGTCAATGTTTGGGTTGCGCTCTGGCAGCTGTGCGCCGGCTAAGCTAATGCACAGATTTCTAAGTACGGCGGCGTCTAAATCTGCTTGCGTCAATTCGCCGCTGTGCACTGCTTTAAGTACTAACTTATCGTTAATACCGCCGCTGCTCGGCATTTCTAAATCTAAGCCAGATTGCACACCTAATACGCGATCATTTGTAGCGCCCCAGTCAGTGACTACCGCGCCATCAAATCCCCATTCATCGCGCAGTACTTCGTTTAGTAGCCAATTGTGTTCACTACAATACTCGCCGTTTAGACGGTTGTAGGCGCACATAACCATCCACGGTGTTGATTTTTTTACCGCGATTTCAAAACCCTTTAAGTAAATTTCGCGCAAGGTGCGTGGGTCAACTATGGCGTCCATATACATGCGGCCAAACTCTTGGTTATTCACTGCAAAGTGTTTTAAGCAGGCGCCTACGCCCTGGCTTTGTATCCCCGATACCAGCGCTGCGGCAATTTCTCCTGAGATCAGTGGGTCTTCGGAAAAGTATTCAAAATTTCTACCGCACAGTGGGTGACGTTTTATATTCATGCCGGGGCCCAGCAAAACGGAGACGTTTTCTTCGACGCAATGTTCACCAAGTGCTTCGCCAACCTCATGCATCAGTTCGCGGTTCCAAGAGCTTGCTAAGCCTGAAGCGGTGGGGAAGCAGGTGGCAGGAATGCTTTTGTTTGCACCCAGGTGATCTGCGGCTGCACCTTGCTTACGTAGGCCGTGGGGTCCGTCGGTAACCATAACGGGGGCCAGTCCTAGGCGCTCAATACCTTCTAGGTGCCAAAAATCTTGGCCGGAACAAAGCTTCGCTTTTTCTTCTAAAGTGAGTTGTGCTAATAGTGTTTCGGCGGCTTGTTTGATCTCAGTTGAGATCTGTCCTGAGGTATTTGCTGCTTGGCTCACAATATATCCAATGAATTCTGGTGGCTGCTAGAGTCGCAAAGATTTGTTGGTTTGCCTAGCTGTTGCTGAGGTTTTGTGTCCGCAGCAAGTGGCATGCTAAAGGTCTTTTTATTGCCTTTTGGGCAGTTGCTTTAAGCACCTTGCTATTGCCTTAGGTGTTGGCACATTCTTAGGCTTAATATTATTGGTCCTTGGTTAGACCGACTAACTGATTAACCGAATTTATCGAGGCGCTATGTACAGTCCCAATCAACCTTATTCATCGAATCGCTCGCCGGTGGCCGCTGACAATCTGGTAGCAACCTCGCAGCCGTTGGCCGTACACGCTGGCTTGGATGCCATGCGCTGCGGTGGCAACGCGGTAGACGCAGCCTTGGCTGCGGCTATTACCTTGACCGTAGTTGAGCCGAATAATAATGGCTTGGGTAGCGACGCCTTTTGTTTGCTCTGGGATGGTAGCGAAGTGGTGGGTCTTAATGCCTCGGGTAGAGCGCCTATGGATTGGAGTCTAGAGCGTTTTCGGGGTCTGAAGAGAATGCCGGAGTTGGGCTGGGATAGCGTTACTGTGCCGGGAGCTGTGAGCAGTTGGGTGGCTTTGAGTGATCGCTACGGCAAGTTGAAATTTGCTGATTTGTTTAAGTGGGCTATTCATTATGCGCAAGAGGGGTTTTTGGTGGGGCCAAAGTCTGCCTATTACTGGCAGATGTTGGAGCACTACTATGACGACTTTCCTGATTTTGGCGAACACTTTTTGCCTGCGCCTAAATCTGGTGAGCGTTTCCGCCGACCTGATTTGGCCAAAAGCCTGCGTCTAATTGCACAAAGTCATGGCCAAGAGTTTTATCAGGGGGCGCTAGCTCAAGCTATTGTTGATGCATCTGCTGTCGGTGGTGGCGCTTTGAATTTGGCTGACCTGTTGAGCCACCAAGCGGACTGGGTGAAGCCTATTGCCCAGCATTATAGGGGTGTGGATTTGCACGAAATCCCCCCCAATGGCCAGGGTTTAGCTGCGCAGATTGCATTGGGTATTTTACAGCATATGCCGCTGGGCGAATTGGACACTGCGGCACAAATGCATAATCAAATTGAGGCAATGAAAATTGCAGTGCATGCTTCTCAGGAGCATTTTGCTGATGCTGCTGCCATGTATTTGAGTCCAGAAGACTTGCTAGAGAAGGGTTCGTTGGAAGCCGCTGCAAAAAGCATTACCGACAAGGCTCAAGGCTTGCCGCCGATGACGTTGCCGGTCAGTCACGACACCGTATATCTCACCTGTGCTGACAGTTCGGGCATGATGGTGTCCTTTATTCAATCCAATTTCCGCGCCTTTGGTTCTGGCATAGTGATACCAGGTACTGGCATTGCTATGCAAAATAGGGGCTC
>CAJJAQ010000178.1 GCA_905182095.1 uncultured Pseudomonadales bacterium
CATCCAACTCTTCAATGACCGGGTAGCCATAGACCTAATTAACTTGTGCAAACTAGGCCGTAATCCTAGTCGCTGTGCCGGTGCCTATGTGCTCAACCTTAGCAGTGGCCGCGTGGAAGTATTCCAGTCGAGGTTTGTTGTTCTTGCTACCGGTGGCGCCAGCAAAGTTTATTTGTATACCAGTAATCCAGACGGATCTACAGGCGACGGCATAGCTATGGCCTGGCGTGCTGGATGCCGGGTCGCAAATATGGAGTTCAATCAATTCCACCCTACCTGCCTTTACCACCCCCACGCCGGGTCCTTTTTAATCTCCGAGGCGGTACGCGGAGAAGGTGGCGTGCTGCGCCTGCCAAGTGGCGAGCGTTTTATGCACAAGTTTGACGATCGTGCAGAGCTGGCACCAAGAGACATTGTCGCCCGAGCGATTGACCATGAAATGAAGCGCATCGGCGCAGATTGTGTGTATTTGGATATTAGCCATCGTTCCCAAGAGTTTATTCAACACCACTTCCCCAATATCGCGAAAAAGTGCTCTGAGTTGGGCATAGATATTTCCAAAGAACCTATACCTGTAGTGCCTGCCGCCCATTACACCTGCGGTGGCGTGGTGGTGGACGAGCATGGGCGCACAGATTTGGCCAACCTCTATGCCATTGGCGAAGTCAGCTGCACTGGTTTGCACGGCGCTAACCGTTTAGCCAGTAACTCGCTGCTTGAGTGTTTGGTCTACGGAGAAAATGCAGCGAAAAAAATAATTTCTCAGTTGGAAAGACCACAAACAGTGCCCTATATCCCAAGGTGGGACGAATCCCAAGTCACAGACTCTGATGAATCCATCATCATTGCGCATAACTGGGAAGAGTTAAGGCGATTCATGTGGGACTACGTGGGCATTGTCAGAACGGACAAACGCCTACAACGGGCGCAACGCCGCATTGAATTATTAAAGCAAGAGATTCACGAATACTACGCCAACTACCGAGTTACTAACGACCTTATTGAGCTGCGAAATTTATTACACGTAGCAGACCTCATTGTGCGCTCAGCGCTGAAACGCAAAGAAAGCCGAGGCTTAAATTTTAACCTAGATCATCCAGAACAAACGGTGAATACAACAGATACGATATTGTTTCCAGGCAGCACAGACCAATTAGATATGATTAAAACTTCTGTCTAAACTTTCTAACTAGTCTATTGCCGAGGGCTGCCTTGGCTTATCTAAGATTGGGTTTTGACTTGAAATTGGGGTTAGCGATTAGCATGTGGTCGCTGCGCTCGCACCGCACTCTAAGCCAGCCCTCCCGTCAGCACAGCGACATTTGTCGCAGCTCCCAACCGGGGAACAGAACCTCTGCGGGCGCTCAGCCATGCCATTGACTAACCATGAGCGACTTTAACCAGGCGCCTCAGTGCGGCAAAGGTGCCGGCATCTACTTCATCAACAAAAACCCACTGTGGCGGCTGACCTTGAAAGCACAGACATAAAGCCCAGTTGAGTTGCCAGCTTTGAATATGCATGGGTTCATTTAGGCTAATTTGTTGCAACGAGCGCGCCGGATTATCGAACTCACCCGGCAGATGTAAATACAAAAATTTATCGGCAATGGCGTGCATCAAATAGCTGTGACAGGCCATTGCGAACAGACCGAACCCAGTTAAGCCTAAGAGCTTTGCACCTGCATAAAGAAAAATCACACAACCTATGCAGTTACAGGTACGGCGAATACCGGCTGAGCGAATCCGCAAGCAGATTTGCCGCTGCGGCAGCCCAACACGAGACGCGTATGAGTGTGTTTGGGTTAGAGAGTAGACTTGCAGGCTATGATTTTGCCCACAAGCTCGCGCATCATTGGATCTTCGGGAATCTCCCGACCTTGCAACCAATCGAAGATATCCCAATCTTCTAAATCCAGCATCTGTTCATAGAGTTTTTGCTCGTCGCTGCTCAAATCATGAAAGCAATCGCGAATAAAGGGCACTAGCTTTGCTTCGATTTCGAGCATGCCCCGGCGACTACGCCAGTAAATTTGTTTAAGATCAGTTGCACTCATAACTACGCTGCCTAGGTTATTGCTTTTATTGCTCGCCTTGAGGCAGTCTGAAACCATTCGTTTTGTAAGAAAGGGACTACTCTGTGGAGCACTGGCTGGAAGCAAGAATGATCACCCTCAAGGGCTTTGCCGTCAAAGAGTTTTTGCAAGGCTATTTGACCTGTGACAGCGCTAGGATCAATAGCAGTCTGCCAACGCCCATGGCGCTATGCACTCTGAAAGGCCGGGTTTTAGTCAACGGCTGGGCTTTAGAGCTGGCTGATGGTGTTGGTCTTATTGTGCACAAAACCCTTGCCGAAGAAGTAATAAAATTCCTTAAGCCCTACGCCATGTTTGCCAAATGCACACTGCACCCAGCAGATACAGCAATAAATGTTACATCCTGCGAAGACCCGGAAAGAAATTTTTTACCTGGTTGGGCAATTGCTGATGAACAAACGGTAACGGCTGAGCAGGAGGATGTTTCTTTGCTACTCAGCGAAGTTATGGCTGAGCTTGGCATGGTCTTTATCAACAAAACACTGAGCCAAAAGTTCCTACCGCAAATGCTGGATCTACACGTACATGGGGCGGTAGATTTCGACAAGGGTTGCTATTTAGGACAAGAGATTGTCGCCAGAGCGCAGTTTCGGGGCGCAGTGAAGAAGCAACTTGCCCACTTTCAATGGGACGGCCAAGCGCCAGCTATAGGCGAGACTTGGCAAGACCCCACAGGTGTCAAAGGCGACGTACTTTACGTCGGCGCTGCTCCCACCGCCCAAGAGACTTCCTCCGACAACGCATCAGGCTGCGGACTATGGGTTACTCGCAAAACCGAAAACGACGCCGATTGACCCCACCCTTTTTTTTGGGGGGGGGCAGCACTTAGATTTATGCACTGCAAACTCGGAACGTGGGTTTAACGACCTAGGTTTACGAATTTCTATTTGGGAGCTTTTAATTAAGAGCTTTCAATTAAGAGCTTTGAATTAGGAATTTTTAATTAAGAACTTCTAATTAAGAACTTCCAATTAAGAAGTGACACTTCGGTCAATCTGCTGAAACTAAGCGGCAAAGTATTGGCGCAATAGCAAGCTATTCAATCTAGGTTGTTTAAGGGGTTATTGGGCCAAAGACCGACAAAATTCTCGTCAAAATGCGCAGCAACATATTCCTTCGACAATTCATCGACACTACTAACAGTCCACTTCGGTGAACCGTCTCTATCAATTAGCAGTGCCCGCACGCCCTCTTCAAAATCTGGCCATTGCAGGCAGCGCGTAGCCACAGCCAACTCCATACGAAAGCTTTCTGCCAAAGTCATTGTTTGGACCCTGTGCATTTGTTCAAAAATGATTCCGGCAGTTACTGGACAACCCTTCTGTAAGTTGCCAATACCGCGATCAATCCAAGCTGACTTGCCCTGCATGGCGACAATGCTTTTAACACAATGACTTAGACTCGTGAGATCTACCTCTATGTCAGCAAAGGCAGACAGTTCAGGACCTGGGCGCAGACCCTGACAATTGCAACTGACCAGATATTCGTCAAGTAAAGTTCTATTGCCTTGGTCATCCTGACCCCAAGCCAAAGCCATCAAACCTTCAGTAAATGTTTGTCTTTGCTCGTGCTCTATCATGTGCGTGCCGATGTTCAGCTCCAACGCATCCGTTGCATTCACCTGACTGCCTGTTAGCCCAAGAAACAATGCAACTGGTTGCGGCAGGTTTTTTAACACCCAGCTGCCGCCGGCATCGGGGAAAAGGCCAATGGTAATTTCAGGAAAAGCCAGTTTGCTTCTCTGGGTCAACACTCGATAGCTAGAAGCTGCAAAGAGCCCGTAACCGCCGCCCATTACTATGCCGTGACCCAAGGTAATAACCGGTTTATTGAACGTGTGTAACAAATAATCTAAGCGATATTCTTCAGCAAAAAATTCAAAGGGATACAGATCCACCAACCCACCAGCCTGTCGATTGCTTACTGCCGCTCGATATAGGGCTTGTACATCGCCACCGGCGCAAAAAGCTTTTTCGCCCTCCCCGGTGATCAAAACGCCAGCAATATCCCCTCTTTCCGACCATTGGGAAATAGCCGCAAACAACACTCGCACTGCGTCTAGCGTCAGGGCATTTAGACTGCTGGGCATATTTAGGTGAGCATGCCCGATGAGCTTGGCACCAGAGGTTTTGTGTTCGCTAATAATCACTTGATCTACTGTTAGATTAAGATCAATTTCTGTATTTGCTGTCATAGCTAATTCACTTAAAGGTTATTTTTACGCTAGTCGCAAGGTTTGCTTTGCGACCAATCTATAATCGGCAAGCCTTGAGCGGCCAGTATTTTGTTGGTTTGAGAAAAATGTTTGCAGCCAAAAAAACCACGGTAAGCAGATAAGGGCGAAGGGTGCGGTGCTAACAGCAAATGGTGTCTGCGGTTATCTACAAGCCGGCCCTTCTTCTGGGCATAACTACCCCAAAGCAGAAACACTAACCCCTGTCGTTGTTCTGCTAACCTACTGACAAGCACGTCAGTGAACTGTTCCCAACCTCTGCCTTGATGTGCAGCGGCTTGGGCATGTTCGACGCTAAGCACACTGTTAAGTAACAGCACCCCCTGCTCAGCCCAAGCGAAAAGGTCGCCACAATTTGCCTGTAATGGTTCGGGTAGGCGCAGGTCATCGTCTATTTCTTTAAAGATATTGCGTAACGAAGGCGGTATCGGTAATCCGGATGGTACCGAAAAGCTTAAACCATGGGCTTGCCCTGGGCCGTGATAGGGATCTTGGCCGATAATGACAACTCGAACTTTTTCTACCGCAACAGCATTTAGGGCGGCAAACATTTGCTCACCCGGCGGGTATACTTGCTTGCCTAAACGCTTTTCTTCCAGCAAAAAACTGCGTAACGCCTGCATGTACGGCAACTCAAACTGATCTCCAAGCAGGGTCTGCCACGAAGCTTGTAATTTCCCTTGTTGATTCATAGCCGCCCCTCACATCGACTGGTCATTGTTATAAACCGATCTTATTGATGCCGCATCAATGGGAACAACAAAACGTCACGAATTGAGGGAGCATTCGTCAGTAACATGACTAAGCGATCAATACCGAGGCCTTCACCAGCTGTGGGTGGCAAACCGTATTCTAAGGCTGTTATGTAGTCCTGATCGAAATGCATGGCTTCGTCATCGCCCTGGGATTTGAGTTCTGCCTGAGCTCTGAACCTAGCCGCCTGATCCACCGGATCATTCAACTCTGAAAATCCGTTGGCATATTCACGGCCACCGATAAAAAGTTCAAAGCGATCCGTGATGTCTGGATTTTTGTCATTACGGCGCGCCAGTGGCGACACCTCAGCAGGGTACTCTGTAATGTAAGTAGGTTGTTCAAGGCGACCTTCAACTTGGGCTTCAAAGACTTCCATTTGTAGCCTACCTAAGCCCCAGTGATCCTCTGCAACACCGCCTTTGGCTGTTAACACGCTGCGCAAATGGTCTTCATCTGCCACGGATGCCTCAGGCACACTGCCAAATCTAGCCAGAGATTCGGCCATACTGATACGCAGCGGTGGCGTCGAAAAATCTAGATCAATGCCTTGGTAATTAAACGCAGTAGAACCCAGCGCGTCTCGAGCAAGACTCGCTAACAGGTCATCTGTGAGGGTCATCAGATCTTCGTAGTCTGCGTAGGCTTGATAGAACTCAAGCATTGTGAATTCTGGATTGTGTCGGGTCGACAAGCCTTCATTACGAAAATTTCTGTTGATTTCAAATACTCGTTCAAAACCACCAACCACTAACCTTTTTAGATAAAGCTCAGGAGCAACCCGCAGATATAAAGGCATATCTAATGCATTGTGGTGGGTAGTAAAAGGACGCGCAGTAGCGCCCCCTGGAATACTGTGCATCATAGGCGTTTCTACTTCTAGGTAGTCTAGCTTGGTGAAGTACTCGCGAATTTTTTGCACCACCAAAGAGCGCGTGCGGAAGACGCTGCGACTGTCTTCGTTGACGATCAGATCTAAGTAGCGTTGGCGATAACGAATCTCTTGGTCGGTGACGCCGTGAAATTTTTCTGGCAACGGCAACTGGGTCTTATTCAGCAATACAATTTCTTTCGCATGGACTGTGAGTTCGCCTTTGTTGGTGCGCATTAAAATGCCGCGGACACCGACAATGTCGCCCATCTCCCAATATTTATTGAACGCCTCGTAGACTTCGTCGCTGAGGTCATTTTTGGTCAAGTAGCATTGCATCTGACCAGAACTGTCTTGGATCGTTAAGAAACTCGCTTTTCCCATTATCCGGCGCAGCATAATACGGCCGGCTATGGCGGTTTCAATCGCTGCCTCAACCAATTGGGGTTTATCAAAATCTTGCGCGCGCTGATGTAAATCTGCGGCTAAATCTTGGCGACGAAAGTCGTTGGGATAAATACTGGTTTCCGCACGCCAGCCTTCCATTTTGGCTTTGCGGTTGGCAAGAATATCTCGTTCTTCGCTCATCTTTTTCTACTCACATTGGTAGCCATCATTAGCTACTGGTTTGGTAATACTATTTGTTCACTGAGCTGTCTTGGCGGCCCGCAATCTATAACGGCAACCCTA
>CAJJAQ010000179.1 GCA_905182095.1 uncultured Pseudomonadales bacterium
AACCGCGGCTATTAAACCTGCACCACGCACTTCACCAACTAACGGCTGACCCACAAATTGCTGCAGTCGCGCTTGGAAAATTTCACCCATTTTTCGTGCATGCTCAAACAAGTTGGTTTCTTGCATAATCTCAAGATTACGCAGAGCTACCGCTGCGCAGACAGGGTGGCCCGAATAGGTGAAACCGTGACCAAAGTTTCCAAGCTCGTCAGATTTGGCGGCGAATGCTTCATACATAAACTCCGGAATAAGCACTGCACTGATTGGCAAATAGGCTGAAGACAACGCTTTAGCCAAACTCATGGTTGTGGGTTTAATGCCAAAAGTCTCTGCTCCAAAGGCATTACCTGTGCGACCGAAGCCGCAAATAACTTCATCGTCGATAAAGAAGATGTCGTATTTTTCTAAAACCGCTTGGATTTTTTGATAATAGTTTTCTGGCGGCACAATCACACCACCGGCACCCAATATAGGTTCAGCGATAAAAGCCGCAACAGTTTCTGGGCCTTCATGAAGAATCATCTGTTCTAAATCGTTGGCTACTCGGTCAACAAATGCCGATTCGCTTTCACCATCGCGACCTTCGCTATAGTAATGTGGACTAGTGGTGTGCAGTACTCCAGCAATCGGCAGATCAAAGGCGTTGTGGAAAGCTGGTAGCCCGGTCAATGACCCACTAGCCACAGTGACACCATGATAGCCGCGCTTACGACTAATTATTTTTTTCTTCTCTGGTCGCCCAACAGCATTGTTGTAATACCAGATTAGTTTCATTTGGGTGTCATTAGCATCACTACCGGATGAGCCGAAAAACACTCTGCCCGCATCGAAGGGCACCATAGCCTTGAGCTTTTCTGCCAGCAGTACAGAGGGTTCGTTAGTTCGCCCAGCAAATAGTTGTGAGTAATTCAACTTGCGTATTTGTTGTGCTGCAACATCTGCCAGTTCTTCGTTGCCATAACCTATGGCAGTACACCAAAGCCCCGCCATGCCTTCCAGATATTGATTGCCCTGATTGTCCCAAATATACACGCCCTCAGCACGCTCATGGACTTTAGGGCCTAGCTCGCTATGCTGTTTTAGGTTAGTGGAAGGATGGAGCAAATGTTGAAGATCTTTGCCTTCTATTGAATCCGCTGTAAATTCATTGTGTAGCGCCAATCCAGACTGCTTTGTCGGTTGCATAATCGGTACCTAAACTTTGATTATTTGGTTCGAATCGTTTACAGATTACATCTGTTAGATTAAGTCGGCCGGGGCCAAATTGAACTCTGCAATAACTGCATCTGCATAGTCAATGCGTCCGGTTAGTTCCTTAGGGTCGCCATTGCACAGTCGCAAACAGGCTTCCGCCATGTGTTCTACGGGCGTCACTCGATCCTTGCTTTCTTCTGTGATCAGCTTGTGATGAATAACCCCTGGTGTAGCAACCAGCCCGGGAGAAATCACATTAACGCCAACACCATAGTCATACAGCTCTTGAGCTAAACCGGTGGTGAACCGTTCTAACGCAGCTTTACACATGCCATATACAGTGCTGCCGCGCCCCGACAATTCTTTCTCAGGATGCAGAGCAGCATGTGATGAAATATTTAATATCCAGCCCGAGCCGCGTTCCTGCATCTGCGGCGCAACCATTTGGGCCAATTCAAAGGGCGCCCAAACCTGCACATCCATCATCAGTCGGAAGCGTTTTTCTGGGAAATCCACAACCGGAATAAAATAGGTAATTGCCGCGTTATTGATCAAAATGTCTATTGCACCGTATGCGTCCATAGTGGCAGCAATTAAATTGGCGCGGTCTTCTGGTATAGCCAAATCGGCCTTCACCGCCAGTGCTTCACCACCTGCAGCCTTTATTTCACTAACCGTTTGATTAATGCTTCCAGGCAAAAAATGTTCGCCACTTTCCACGGTGCGAGCAGACACCACAACTTTTGCACCTTCCATGGCGAAGCGGCGCGCTATTGCGTCGCCGATACCTCGGCTAGCGCCAGTTATAACCGCTACCTTACCCGCCAAAACGCCGTCTTTATTTATTGCTGGTGTCATATCCCGCTCCTCTTTATCTGACTCTTTATCTGACTCTTTGCCCATGCATTTTCGCTTGATGTTTATTCAGCCGTTTTTAGACGCGAGCCCTTGAGCGCTCTTGCAGAAAACATCACGCTCCTGTGTCACCCCCATGACTCAGCCGCGATTGGGTCTATCGGAATTTAGTCCTCTATATAGACTTTGGTCAACCGTTCACTTAAACCCGTAAGTATTTCGAAAGTGATTGTTTGCGCCTGGCTGGCCACCTCATCCACAGAAATATGTGCGCCCATTAACTCACACCAGTCGTCTTCGGCCACATTAAGCTCACCCACATCTACAATGGTGGCATCCATACTAATGCGGCCGACGATATTGCAGTATTCACCAGCAATATAGGCGCGCCCGTTATTTGATAGCAGTCGCGGTAGACCATCAGCATAGCCCACATTTAAAATGGCTAAACGACTGGCCTTAGGCATTAAATAGGTACTGCCATAACCCACCGGCGTGCCTGCTGCTACCTGTCGAACCTGAAGTACTTGGCCATACAGACTGACTACGGGTTTTAACCCCTCATTGAGTTCTGCTTCGGCTGAGGAAAATGGATTACCACCGTAGAGGCCAATACCCACCCTGTCTAAATGATTGAGGCCGTCAGTCTGAATCTTTAATGCTTGATTAGCTTGCAGGGTCAGAGACCCCGCTGAATTAGCCAGACTTAAACGAAGCATGGGATAGCGCTCTCTTAAAGCACTGTAAGCGGCATTGAGGCGCTGGGATTGCAGGGCATTAAAACTATGCTCAAACTCATCTGCACGCGCAAAGTGGCCAACAAGCAACTCTATATTCAGATTAAGCCCGTTTATATTTTCGACAACACGGTCAACAGACACGCCTAAGCGTGCCATCCCAGTGTCCACATGCAGAGCGGCCGGCTCACCGGTAGTTGACCAAAAGTGACACTGCTCTAGGGTATTCAAAACGGGTATCAATCTATGGCTCAGAAGATCTTCAATAGTTTCTTTAGTTTTTGGGCTGACACCAGCTAGCACATAAATTTTCGCTTCACCCAGCACTTTGCGCAGCGCCTTACCTTCATCAGTAAAGGCAACAAAAAATTCGCGACAACCCTCATCCCAAAGTTTTTTCGCAACGACGGAAACACCTAAGCCGTAGCTGTCTGCTTTGACCACCACGGCGAACTGGTCAGGGTTTCCGCGATGAAATTGAGCATAGTTATGCGCTAGCGCGCCCAAATCAATTGTCAGTCGACCACTCATTAATGTTTTTAGTTAAGGCTGTTGATATAAACGACTACATCATGCATCGATTCGTCGGTGGTTAATGTCGCAGTCATAGCGCGCATTTGCCGACCGCCATGATCTGTATTGTCATAACCTCGCTGGCCTTGCTTAAACTTTTTCAATTGTGCCACCAAGTACCAATCGCTTTGACCCGTTAATCGCGGTGCGGCCATAGCTTCATTGCCTTCTCCTTGTGCCCCGTGACAGGCAGCACAAACCGCGTACGCGGTCTTACCTTTGGCGGCATCGCCCTGAATAGTTTTTGCACTAGCTTGATCCGGTAATGACGAAACATAGGCAACCAAATTTGCCAACCCCTCAGGAGATTTTAGCTGAGGCCCTTTGGACATCGCTGCCATCTGCATACCCTTCATGTCACCAGCCACTGTGCCACGGGCGCCCGATTGAAAAAGCTGCAGCTGCTTGAGCGTATAAAAGGCCAGTTGCCCAGAAATTTTAGGGGCACCCAAGGCTTGATTGCCACCGCCATTGACGCCGTGACAAGCTGTGCACACTGGGTACAGTGCTTTTCCGGCTTCTGCATCACCGGGAATTTCTTGTGCCATTGCGCTGGCGATTAGACCACTTGCCATAACCAATGCTGAGAAAACTGCAGCTTTTATCAATTTCATAACCACTCCAAATATGTTGGAAAAATTCTTTGTTTGGCCGGCCGCAAACGACTAAGTAGCCGCCTAAACCTGCAACGAGAAACATCAAGTACCGAGTAATAATGGCGATAAAACTATATCACGATATGAAAGTTGCCAATTCGTCGAAGACTGTGGAATTGGCCTACTGCTGGTAAGCTGGGTTTTGTTAACAAACAAGGAGTGCTCGAGAATATGAGCCAGAGCAATCACCCAACTGAACATTCAAAAAGTCTCGTAACAACGGGACGAATTGTCACCTTAGACCACATCTCATCTGTGCTCAAAGATAATCCGCTGGGCGATCCAAGCGCAAGGCCAGTGAATGTTTACTTGCCTGCGGCCTATGACAACCAAGCGCGGAAGCGTTTCCCAGTGCTGTTCGACTTAGCCGGCTTTACCGGCAGCGGCCTAGGGCATTTGAACTGGCGCAATTTTGATGAAAACCTGCCCGAGAAACTTGATCGACTCATTGCCAACAAAATCATGCCTCCCGTAATTGTGATTTTCCCGGACTGCTTTACTTGCTTAGGTGGTAATCAGTACATCAATTCCAGTGCGATAGGTCGATACGCCGATTATCTGAACTTGGAACTTATTCCCTTCGTCGATGAGCAGTTAAGAACCCTTGCCGGCAGAGAGCATCGCGGTTGTTTTGGCAAATCATCTGGCGGCTACGGGGCGCTAAGAATGGCTATGGACTACCCGCAATATTGGGGCGGTATTGCTAATCATTCAGGTGATGCCTACTTCGATTTCGTCTACAAGGCCGAGTGGCCTGAAGTGCTCACCCATTTACAAAAGTACGCTCAACCGCAACGCAAAGAGGGCTTGCGTAAAAATGTCTCTGGTCAAGCACAGCCCGGACAAGATGACGGGCGTATTAGACGCTTCCTTGAAGATATTTGGTCTCGCAACCCGAACGGACACGAGCCACTGGCAGGCAAGGATATTATGTCGCTTATGTTGGTAGCCATGGCTGCAAGCTATGACACAGATGCAACATTGCCCAATGGTTTCGGCTTACCCTTCGATCTTGAAAACGGTAAGTTTTTACCAAACCGCTGGCGCAACTGGTTACGCCACGATCCCATTCACATGAATGCACAGCAGAAGAAAAACTTAAAAACCCTCAAAGGTATTTTTATCGACTGCGGCTGGCGAGATCAATTTCACATTCACTATGGCAGCCGTCAGCTCTCCGAGGTTTTGCAGGAAGCGGGGATAGAACATCGTTATGAAGAATTCAACGGCACCCACTCTGGGGTAGATCATAGATTAGACATCAGCCTAGCTTTTCTAGCGAAAAAGCTAAAATAGCCTGTGTAGCCGCTGCCCACCTTTGCCCACCTTTGCGCCAGTATTAGTCTGCTACCAATACTGCCTGCAACATAGCGTCCAGCGAGGTCAATTGCTGCATGCCCAGAAGCTTCATAGTCGGCTCTGGGTCAATATTGTCGTCATGGTCGAGTACGCCCAACATCGCACTGGTGATGGGCGGATTGCCAAGAAATTGTTCTAATAGGCCTGCCACTAAATAACCCAGACCGATAGGCAGCGATACAAATATCGGGGTATTGGCAAAAAGATCTGCGCCACGTTGATAGAGCTGCTTGCGAGTCAGGCATTCAGGGCCAGCCAAGTCGTGGCCTCCCACCAATTGTTGATTTGACGCTGCGCATATAGCGCTGACCACATCACCCGCATAAATTGGCTGCTCCAAGCTATCGCCACGAAAAACAAAACCATTCTTGCCCGTAGCACGGCGACGTAACGCGCCACTTGCGTAATCGCCCTCGCCTAACACCATAGGCACACGTAATGTGCAGGCAGCGGGAGCGCCAGCAGCAAAAATAGCTTCGGCTTGCCCTTTTGAAGCCAAGCAAGCATTCGCCGCATCGGGCTTGGAGCCCACAATAGATAGGTAGGTAATATGTTTTACACTGGAGGCCGCTAATGCCTGGGTTAAAGCACTACAACTGTCTTCGTGAGCTGCCTGATAAGTGGCATAGGCTGTGGCCTTGAGAATGCCAACCAAATGTACGGCCCGATCACAGCCCTGAGCGGCAGCTTGGAGTTGCGCCACATTGGTATAATCTGCCACTACTAGAGATAGGCGCCCAATATCGGCTTCGGGCAGATTCAGTTCCGTGGTGGCAAGCTGTTGCAGTGTTTGCAAAGCACGCTCACTGCGCACTACCGCCACAATGTCGTCCCTAGTAGACTGCAACAAATGCACAATTAGGCGGCGGCCTAAGTTACCATTGGCGCCAGTTATCAACCATTTACCTAATACTTTTGAGACCATGCTTTTTCTAAACCTTAATGCAATTTCGAGTATGAATAACCGAATCGACGCAACACCTTACAGTGAGCGAGGCAAAATGCGCAATTACCCAAACGGCATCATGACGCTATTGTGCACCCTTTTACTCAGTGCATGTGGCTCACCCATAGGACCTATTGCTGGCGGCAGCCTCAAAGGTGAGGTCATGCCATGGCCAACAGATTGGTCAATCGCGGAAGAGTGCGAAAACGTTTTATTAGAAACTAATCCTGCAAAACCCTACTCAGTGACCATATGGGGCGTGGGAGACCAGCAAAACTTCTATGTCGCAGCAGGTAAGAACAGCAATCGCTGGGCACAGAATATTGACAAGAACCCCGAGGTCCGTTTGGACGTAGACGGCAAGCTTTACGCGGCTCGCGCACAACGCGTGGTAGTAGAGGGCGCCGAGTTCGAAAAAATCCGGCAGGCTTTCGTTAAAAAATACGATTTCGATCCAGACCCTGACTTTAAGACAGAGGGTGCTCTCTACCGCCTAGTCCCGGCCCAATAGCAGCAAAATCTATGTTGCGATCATGGGCCAATTTATTAACGTTGTTGCGGCTTCTAATCGCCCCCTATTTGGTTTGGCTAATTCTCAATGAAGACTGGTGGCTAACAGCGCTAGCGCTGGCCATTGCCATTCTCAGTGATATCTTCGATGGCAAAATCGCCCGCAAAATGAATCAAGCAACCGCCTTTGGCGGGTTATTTGATCACGCCACAGATGCGCTATTAGTCAGTTCAGCGGTCTGGGCATTGGCTCAACTTGGACTCATAAATGGATTTTTATGGGTTTTGATTTTGCTCGCTTTCGCTCAATACACCCTAGATTCCAAAGCCTTGAGCGGTCAAATTCTGCGCAGCAGCAAACTGGGAAGACTTAATGGCATTGCCTACTTTGCATTGATATGTGTTTGCGTGGGGTGCCAGTGCTTGCTCCTACAAATACTCAACCCACTTGTAAGTTGGGCAGCTTGGGCACTTGTAGCAACATCCCTGCTTTCAATGGGCGATCGCCTCTACAGCGTGGTTAGGCTAAACGCCTAACCACGCTATCCTACCAAAACAGCTAAGTTATTCCTTACTGGCAAATAACTCAGCGTTAGCTTTAGGCAGAAATAGCACACCAATCCCCGCGTTAAACAGCACAAAGAACGTATGCATAATAAGGCTAAAAACACCTACTTCGGGATAGTCCGGAAACAATACTGTCCACAGTAATAATGCACCTGCATGGAAAGGCAGCGGCATGGCGGCAGCGACAAAGATCACGGGCAAAAACGCCAGCATTTGACCAAAGCCTACATCCACATTGAACAAAGACAAAGCAACGGTGTAAATGAGTACTGCACAAATTAGATTTGGCGCTTTGCATAACAGCAGTAACAAATAGTGTTTAGGGCTGGCTTCGCGAAACGCTTTGAAAATTTGTACCTGCCGAACCTTCTCAAATATGCCCAAATAGCCGCGGAAGAAAAGAATATGCAAGGGTAGATAAAGCGCAGCCACAGCAAAAACCGTGGGCAAAATAACGTCCAAGCGAATTTGCGTTGATGCATCCTGAACCAAACCATAATAAAGCCCAACGCCGATAGCAGAAAAGATCAGCAGCTGATAAATCTCTACCAGCCCTAACAAAATCATGGTCGAAAGCGCCTGCCATCCAGGAACGCTATGGCGCTTGGCTAGGTATAAAGACATCGCACCTTTACCTACTTGCTCGTTAACTAACGACAAAATATAGGCGCTAGCGCGTATAGGTAAAACATCTTTAAGTTTTAAATTTTCTGCATTAAACCAACGAATCGCCCGCCAACTTGCATGGGAATCTACAAGGAAAAAGAATACCGAATAAGGGATCATTATGGACAGCCACATAACCCAGTCGGCATCAGCGAAAAAGCGCAATAGATACTCCATTACGGTCAAACCCTCTCTCGCCGCAGTCGCCTCAGTACGGGAAAATACCAAGTAAAAACAAAGCAAGGTTAGGCCCCAAGTGGCCAGTTTAAAAACTAGGCCTGAAGATTTTTTTGCCGGCCCGGTATCTTGCGCTGCTTGCTCTGGTGTCTCAACGGATGAATCTTGTGACATATTGTTCTCTCTATAGTCGTCTATTTTTTGCCGGCTATGGCATAGGCGTGGGCTTTAAATTCGTGACTGAATGGATGCCAGAATCCAGGCATGCGTTGGGTCAAACAAAACCCGGTAAGGTCAGCTTCTGGCGCCATCCAGCTATGCGTGCCGGCCATGCCGCCCCAGTGATACTCACCTTGTGCACCAACGGGGTCACCTTCCTGCAAACTTTCTTTCAGCGCAAAACCAAGACCAAAAACAGTTCCGGGCATTGCCCACATAGGGAATGCAACCGTTACCCCTTCGGCTAATTGATTAGTTCGCATCAAAGCCAGGGTTTGTTCTTTTAGAATGCGCTGACCGTTCCATTCACCGCCGTTAATGAGCATCTGTAAAAAGCTCACGTAGTCGGATACCGTGGAAACTAATCCACCACCGCCACTTAACCATTTGCGCGGTTGATTATATTGACCAGCAGTTGAGTCATCGGCCTTAACCAGGCCGGAGGCCATGGGCTGAAAGATATCTGTTGGCGCATACATAGTAGTGAACCGAGACGCTTTTTCTGGCGGTACCCAAAAATCGGTATCATGCATTGCTAACGGTGTAAAAATCTTAGCGCGCAAAAATTCATCAAAATTCTGTCCGGACAAAACCTCTACTAAACGAGCACAAACATCAGTAGCTACTGAATAACGCCAACTGGTGCCAGGCTCATAGGCCAATGGCAACTTTGCAATGTCTGCGCAAAATGCTTCGAGATCATGATCGTACCCACCCAATACATTGACCGTCTTATTATAAGCTTGATCAATCACTGAATCTGGCTCAATGAAGCCGTAACTTAAGCCCGCGCTATGGCTTAAGATGTGACTTATTAAAATGGGGTTTTTCGCCGCTACAACATCGTCTGCTGAGGTGGCATCCCCAGTGAGTACTTGCATGTCGGAAAAGTCCGGCATGAATTTACCTAATGGATCATCCAGCTTAAATAAGCCCTGCTCATAAAGCATCATCAGCGCCACTGAAGTAACCAACTTGGTGTTGGAATACATGCGATAAATCGCATCTTCCTGCAATGGTGATTTGTCCTCTACGTTCATGTATCCAAACGTTTTATAATCAACAATCTTGGTGCCTTGCATTACCACCGTGGCACAACATGACAAAATATTTTCTTTTACATAAAAATCCATGCGTTCATGCATGGGAGTAAAATCTAATCCGCTGTCTACTATCGTTAACGCCATTCACAAGCCCTACTTTTATAACTTTTCAGTAGCAGAAGCTTAACACGGCTAGCCGTCTATTCGGCTAGCCGGCCCAACTCAACCAACTTTTCGGCTACCGCCGCAACCTCCACCGCTTAGCAAAACGACTAGCCGGCAAAATCTACCAACAGCTGGTAAAGAGTACGCACGCCTTTCTTAAGATTCTCCTCACCTAGACGCTCATCATTGCCATGCACACCTGAGAACTCTCCCGGCGCAAAGACAAACGGCGAGTAGCCATAACTGGTAATACCCAAATCACGAAAAAAGTGCGAGTCGGTAAAACCGCCCGCTACCGTTGCAATAACCGGTGCGCCAAAAGCTTGCTCGGATACCTTGGCGATTGCTTTATACAACGGTGTGTCAGTGCGACTGATAGCCGGTGTGAAACCCATAATGCGCTCAATGGTTATCTGCTTATCGTTAATAATATTATTCAAACCAACAAGAAACGCCTCGGGGTCTTGGTCGGGTAGTAGTCGGCAATCTAGCTCAGCATGAACCTGCGCTGGCACAACATTGATCTTACTGCTGCCTTCCAAAGTGGTGATTGAACACGTATTGCGCAGCAGCGCATGACTGCCGGGATTATTCAATTTCAGACCCAATAGGTAGTCGGGGTTTTCTACAGCCTTGGCTATGTTGGCAAAGTTCGAGCGATCAGCGCCAGATTGATAGGGCGCCATGCCTTCAAACATTTGTGCAACGGGGGCAATCACGTTAACTGGAAACTCGGTTTCACTGACGCGCTTCAAACCACGGATAAGCCGTGTAACTGACGTTTGCATTTGCGGCGCAGAGCCATGACCGGGTTTACCCAACGCTGTGAGCCGCAACCAAAGAGGTACTTTTTGCGTGATTTCCACCATAACTGCAACATCAGTGCCGAAGCTGCGCCCTGAACCACCTTCATTGAGGACGTAACCTACATCGGCAAAAATCTCAGGGCGATTTTCGATAAGCCACCCTGCGCCAAAAAATCCACCGGCTTCTTCGTCTGCGGTGGCGACAAAAAGCACATCTCTATTAAGCTTTAGACCGCTATCAGCAAGGGCCAAAAACGCCTGCAGGTGTGCAATACCTAAACCCTTGGTATCAATGGCCCCACGGCCATAAATATAACCGTCCGCAATGTCGCCAGATAGCGGATCTACAGTCCAAAACTTTAAGTTCGCTGGCACCACGTCGATATGGTGAAGTAAGACTAATGCTGGCTTCTTTTTGCCATCTTGGCCTGGTCTGCCCTCTAGTCGGGCCCAAAGATTGCCTCGCCCCGGCGCAGATTCAGCGGATTCATAGGCGATACCTGCGTCATCAAGAAGCTTGGATAGATACGCAACACCGCGATATTCATTACCCGGTGGGTTAACGGTATCAATTTTGAGGTACTGAGAAAGTCTAGGCACAGCCTCTTCGGCAAAAGTTGTGACGTCCGCTCTGACGCCTTGGGTTACACCTAAAAACACCGTTAAAACTACTAAACTGCTAAAAAACAGGCTACTTTTGCGCTTCATATCTCTTCCCATTGAAAAAATCACTAGCACCAAAGATGCACAAGTCTCCATAATCTGGCAACCAATATTACCGGAGAGAAATATGCGAATCTCTACATTGATGAGTTATTCAGGTGGATTCAAAGAAGCTGTAGCAGAAATAAAGGCGCTAGAGAAAGCTGGGCTGGACGTTGTATGGGTGCCAGAGGCTTATTCCTTTGACGCGCCAACGGCCATGGGTTACTTGGCCGCGGAAACAGAGCGCGTGATTATTGCCTCTGGCATTTTACCTATCTACACCCGTACACCAAGTCTCTTAGCCATGACCGCTGCCGGCCTAGACTATTTATCCGACGGACGCGCAATGCTTGGCTTAGGTGCTTCGGGCCCACAAGTGATTGAAGGTTTTCACGGTGTGCCCTATAACGCACCAGTTGCCAGAACCCGCGAAGTGATAGAGATCTGTCGCAAAGTCTGGAAGCGCGAAAAAGTCCAACACCTTGGTAAGCACTACCAGATTCCGTTGCCGCAAAACGAGGGCACAGGGTTAGGTAAGCCACTGAAGCTGATCAACCACCCAGTGAAAGATGACATTCCAATTGCTATTGCATCCTTAGGACCCACCAGTGTGGCTGCAACTGCTGAACTGGCAGATGCTTGGTTGCCAGCGTTCTACACACCTGAAGCCGCCAGGGCCGTATGGGGCGAGTCACTAGATCAAGGCAATGCCAAACGAGATGGCGATAGAGCGCCATTGGATATTTTTGCCGGCGGCAGCGTTGCTATTGGTGATGGTATGGAAGAGCTCAGAGAGCGCGCACGCCCCGGTGCAGCGTTATATATCGGCGGCATGGGCGCCCGTTCAAAGAACTTTTATAACGACATCTTCGCCAAAAGTGGTTATGTAGATGAAGCAAAGATCATCCAAGACCTTTACCTGGCCGGCGACAAAAAAGCTGCTGAAGAAGCCATTCCCGCTGATTACTTGGCCAAGAGTTCACTTATTGGCCCCGAAAGCTTTGTTAAAGAACGCCTTTACGCGTTAAGAGAATCTGGTGTTACCTCTTTGAACGTCAGTTTCGCAGGTCAAAGTGCAGAAGAGCGCGTGGCTCAATGTGAGAAGTTGCGTAATCTGGTTGACTCTATGTAGGCCAGGGACATGCAGATCGGTTCAATGCAGGCGAATTAAGCCTTCTTGAACCGTGGATGCTACCAGCTCGCCTTGCTCAGTAAAGATACTCCCTCGGGTGTACCCTCTGGCTTCGGACGTGCTGGGGGTGTCGATGGCATAAAGTAACCACTGACTCACATCTACTGGCCGATGAAACCACATGGCATGGTCTAGGCTTGCCACCTGCATAGCCTCGCGCTTAAAGCTGCCCCTATGCGGCAAGCGCGCAGTACCCAACAACACGTTATCTGACTCATAAACCAACAAACATGCCGCTAATGCGGGGTCTTCGGGCACAGGCCCGGTACTTTTAAACCACACAAATTGCTCTGGTGGCTGTGGCGTTTCTGACTGCAAGCGCCGAAATTCATGTCGCCACGTAACAAATGGCGCGTCAAACAAGGCCTTAGGGATTTTCGCCTCTAAGGGTGGCTGTAAATCGGGCATAGCCATCTGATGACTTAGCCCAGACTCCGGCACCTGAAAAGAGGCATCCATATTAAATATGGCTTCACCCCGCTGCGTCACCAATATCCGTCGAGCAGAAAAAGAACCGCCATCACGAGTGCGTTCCACGCGAATAATGGCAGGCACAGACGGGTCTCCCGGACGCAAAAAATATCCATGCAGTGAATGCACAAAGCGATCAGGCGTTACGGTTTTGATCCCCGCCATTAATGCTTGAGACAAAATTTGGCCGCCAAACAACCTTTTAGTTCTGGTCGGCGGGTGTTGTGCGCGAAATCTGTCTTCTTCAATTTGCTCGATATCGAGCAAACGTAAAAGTTCAGCTAATTTGTTAATGAATTCGTCCTCTTCTTCCCGTGGCTGGGCGGGCCTACCCAGATGAGTCTGGACTTTGCTAACGCAGATTATTTAGCTCACTAGTTTTAATAACTAGTCCTGACAATAAGGACCATAAAATGGATCTTGGGCTAACGTGGCTCTACGGCTTCTGGTATCTACCATGTCGAGATAATTCCAAAGCAAATTACAGGACAAGTCTGTCTGATCTTCTGGATTACCTAATGCGTCAAAAATAACCTCAGTGTCTTCACTGATCAGTAGGTCTTCAGGAATTGAGCACAACATATCTAAAGCATCACGCACTGCGGCATCAACGACCTTCATTTCTGCTTTTGCTTGCAGAGACCAAAGCCACATTGCTTCGCTATCGACACTGCCCTGTTTCCACAATTCCGCCTGTTGCAACAATTTTACTCGATCTAGCACTTCCATAACTTGTCTCCACAAGGCTGTTGTCTCGGCGGATGCCGCGACGTTACTATCAGGACCTATTCTAAAGCGATATTGTCGGGGAACCTATGCAAAGACTGATAAATACTCGAACGTCTTGGCAAAAAATGCAAATAGGCCTGATTGTGCTGGCGTCACTCTGAGCTATCGCAGGTTGCGAAACACAAGAGCCGATGAATCCAGAGGCTATAAACCTTGAAACTATAAACCCGGAAACTATAACCGCATAAGAACAATATGAAATGTTTAACCAAGTGTCATACGGCCAAATGAAATCAGCTCACCTAGCTTTATGGGCCGGTCTAATAATGTTCTGGGGCAGCTACGCAGTTGCTGCAAAAACTGACGCTATTGCAGAAAAATACGCCGGCAACTGGATCATCAATGTAGATGAAACAGATTTACTTCGCGAGGTACTGGACGAAAAGCCAACTGTTCTCGGGGGCCCGGGTAGAGTGCAAATATCTGTTATGGGCCTACCCATTCCCACCGGACGTTCCAAAGTCGGCGCCCAATCTCCCTTAACGGCAGCAGACCCTGCCATTTTACGCTCCCGTACAATGTCTATTGAGGTGACGCCTGAGAAGATCAGTTTTGCCTATCCAGAAGTGAGTGGTAGTGACGCCAAGGAAATTTTGCGCAAAGGCCACTATCGAGGTAGAGACAGTAATTGGTCGAAGAAAAAGATTGAGCAAAAGTATAAGACCACCGAACGCAAGGTGACCAAAACCTGGTCCGTACGCGACGATGGTCGCCTACTGGCCGTGGTTATAATAAAGAATCCAGGGTCAAAAAAGCGCACATTTAGCCGGGTCTTTGATCGAGGGTTGTAATCTAAGGCTGCCCGTATTCCTCAGCTGGTCTATCTCCTTTCTTTATTTCCTGTCTCTAGCTCCTGATCATCAACAATTCACTCGCCTATGTTTAATACCCTCTTTGACGACGGTTTCTGAAAGGTATTGCACGAAATAAACGCGAAAGCATTGAACTTAGGCCTTGGGGCTTTTATGGTCTTGCTCCTTCTCAGCGTGCATTGATTGATCATGGCTTTTAGATTGCCCCCAGACATTTGCGAGTTCCGATTTATTCTGGGATCAGGCCCAGGGGGTCAACACGTCAACAAAACAGCAACCACGGTAGAACTTAGAATTAGCGTCGATAAACTTAAATTGCCGCCGGCACCTTTGTCTCGTCTGAATGAACAGCAGGCCAAACGCATCAATAAATTAGGTGAGTTGGTGATTCAATCTGGCAGCCATAGGTCTCAATTGATGAACCGCCAAGATGCCGTTTCGCGCGTAGAAAAGTTCATAGAAGAAGCGTTGATTAGACCAAAATCTCGAGTGGCAACAAGGCCCACTTTGGCATCGAAAAAGCGCCGGTTAGAAGGTAAGAAAGTACGTGGCAGCGTAAAAAGTCAGCGTAAAAAGCCAAGCTGGTGAGCTGAGGAAAGTGGTGGGCGTGAAAAAGTAACAGCCAGTGAGTTCCTGATGGAACTCACCACCCAAGGTTTGAGCTTACTCAGCTCGCGACAATGCTACAGTCCGGCTTGTTCTTTCGCGACCAAAAAGTCTACGACCTTCAGCATGTCCTCGTTAGAACCTGCCATTTGACCATCGACTCGATACTTGCCATTAACAACCATAGTTGGCACACCCGTTACGCCATAAGCACGGCTTTTGGCACTGGCCTGGGAAACTCTACTTTTCACAGAAAAAGCGGAGAATGCTTCAGCAAAATCTGCATTTGTAATCCCGCCATGTTCAGAGAACAAGCTGGCAAGAACTTGCTCGTCGCGAAGATTAAGTCGATCTATGTGAATAGCTTCAAAAAGCGGTTCATGCATCTTTGCGCCAACACCCAAGGTTTCAGCTGTATAAAAAGCTTGGGCCAAGAGGCTCCAGTCCGCTGAGAACACTGCTGGAACGCGCTTGAAATCTACGCCAGCTGGCTTAGTTTTCTCCCACCGCCCCAACATTGGATCAAAGCTGTAACAATGGATACACAGGTAACCAAAAACTTCGACCACTTCAACCACGTCTGGTAAACCCGTACTCACCGGCACGCTGATGGCTTGGTAGTGAACGCCTTCAACATAGGCTTCACCAGCAACTACTGCTGGCACTAAAAAAGCCGACAACAGCAATATACCGATCTGGATGGCACCAGTAATCGCCTTTGTCTGGAACCGAATCATGTGACTAATCTGCATATCTGAACCTCAATAGGTAGGTTGTTAAGCGCTTAATGTAGGCCGCTAATATAATCAGCGAGTAGCGCAATCTGACCATCGCTCAGACCTGAAGCAACACCGCGCATCATACTTCCGTATGCGTCGTTGGTGCCTCTTCTGCTTTCGCGATAATCTGTCAATTGCACAATGGTATAGCCTACAGACTGTCCACTGATAGCAGGGAAACCAGCTTGGGCATTACCCGCGCCGTTCGGTCCGTGACATGACGAGCATGCCGCTACGCCTTTAGCAATTATGCCGCCTTTATAAATGGCTTCTGCCGCTTTGATGTCATCGTCACTACCCTGAGCGTCCGAATGCTTAGCTGGCAGCGAAGCATAGTATGCCCCAAGGTCAGCCAAATCCTCTGCGGACTTACCAATAAGCTGGGCACTCATAAGGGCAACATCTCGCTCTCCAGACTGAAACATCTGTAGCTGGCGGGTGAGGTAGACCTCATTTTGTCCGGCCAAATTTGGATAGGTGGGATCAATAGCAGTTGCGCCATCTTGTCCGTGACAAGCAGCGCAAGTAACAGCCTGAGCTTGACCTGCGGCTACGTCACCGGCGGCGATAGCTGCGCCACTGAAAAAGCCTAAAAGAATAGAAATCGTTGTTATTTTTGCAATGCTTGTGCGAACACTCATGTATTCAAATTCCGTAGTTTACTTAGCGATACAACCTTTGATGCAGCTCATTCGTCATAGGAACGCGATGTCCATTAACGCGCCGGCTAAAGGCAGAAATTTAGTCTCGAAAGCTTTCACATTTGTTAGGTTCAATTGCAAACCTCGGCGCAGTTTAAGGATGTTACACTGGCGCCTGACCGCCAATAGATGCAACTGACCTCCTTGCGCTATCGGTCACAGATAAAACCAAGCT
>CAJJAQ010000180.1 GCA_905182095.1 uncultured Pseudomonadales bacterium
ACCCAAAAGCTGGCGCTAGCACTGCATGGGTACCGTCGCCTACAGCGGCATCACTGCATGCACTGCATTATCACGAAGTCAGTGTGGCCAGCGTGCAATCAAAAATAATCAGCCGCGCACCGGCGAGTGTTGACGATATCCTAAAAATTCCGCTACTAGCCGGTCAAAATCTAGCTGCTGAAGAAATTCAGTCAGAATTAGACAACAATGTTCAGGGCATTTTAGGTTACGTAGTGCGCTGGATTGACCACGGAGTGGGCTGCTCAAAAGTGCCAGACATCAATGATGTAGGTTTAATGGAAGACCGCGCCACATTACGTATATCTAGCCAGCATATTGCAAACTGGTTACATCACGATATCTGTAATGAAGCCCAAGTCACTGAAACCTTGCAGCGCATGGCCGCCATTGTAGATGGGCAAAATGCCGATGATGCGGAATATCGCAACATGGCACCCAACTTTGATGACAGCGTAGCCTTCCAAGCGGCCTGTGATTTGATCTTCAAAGGCATGGTGCAACCCAGCGGATATACAGAACCGTTGTTGCATGCACGTCGTCGTGAAGCCAAAGCCAAATACGGTAAGTAACAGATTCGGCAAGCCGCAAGAAGGGCGGGCCTGAATTTCAGTCTCGTTGCTAACAGCTAACGTGGTTTGCGTTAAATTTTGGAGAGCGTTATGAGTAATTTGCAGGGCAAGTTTGCCTTAGTCACAGGAGCTGGTCGAGGCATTGGCGCGGCAACTGCAAAGAAACTAACCGATGCTGGCGCCAGAGTATTGGTCAATGATCTCGACGCAGATGTGGCCCAGCAGGTTGCAGATGAACTGCCAGGTGCCATTGCCTACCCAGCAGACTTAACTGAGTTAGACGCAGGGGACCGGTTGATTGAGGCTGGTTTAGAGGCTTTTGGCGGCTTAGATATCATTGTTAATAATGCCGGCTACATTTGGCACAGCGCTATTCACAATATGAGTGATGAGCAGTGGGATGCAATGTTAGACATTCACGTGTCAGCGCAATTCAGAGTGTTGCGAGCATACGGGCGCTGGCTGCGCGGCAATGCTGATTCGTCATCTCACGTGCGCAAAGTAGTCAATATCTCCTCAACAATGGGTCTGCATGGCGGTGCAACTCAGCTCGCCTATTCAGCAGGCAAGGCAGCTGTGGTGGGGTTAACTCGGACTTTGGCAAAAGAGTGGGGCCGCTTTAATGTAACAGTCAATGCAGTGGCATTCGGCGCCATCGAAACTCGCTTAACCAGCCCGTATGAAACGGAACCGAATATCTCAATGGTGAAAGGCCAGCCACGCAAAGTGGGTTTGAGCCATCAGCAAATTGAACAAGCGAGCTTAGCTTCACCGTTAGGTCGTATTGGTACGGCGCAAGATGCAGCAAATGCCATCTATCTAATGTGCGCGCCAGAATCTAATTGGATCACTGGCGAAGTGATTTTGGCCAGCGGTGGCGTGCGCTCTTAGTAGGGGGCGTGGCTAGTCGATAAGTAGGCGTACGCGACACCGTTAAGTGTCGCGCCTCAATCAGCAGTTGTCTTTTAGTTGGCTAGTTAAGTCTTAGTCCTTTTGCGCCAGCGCGCAAGTGCACTAACGCACTAATGCACTAATGCACTAATGCACTAATGCATTAATGCATAGAAGGCTTATTCACACCCTTGGGTATGCGAATGTTATTCACCATAGCAACAATTTCCGCCGGCACATCTGGTGTCAGTCTTGATACCACAAATGCCAACGTAAAGTTAACCACAGCGCCTATGCTGCCTATGCCTTCTGGTGAAATGCCAAACAACCAATATTCCGCAGTATTCATTTCTGGCGCGACAAATTTGAAGAAAGCGATATAGCTAAAACTAAATACCAAGCCGGCCAACATGCCAGTTATGGCGCCTTCCTTGTTCATTCGTCGGTCAAAGATGCCCAGCAATATCGCAGGGAATAACGACGCTGCGGCTAAACCAAAAGCGAAAGCGACAACTTGCGCCACAAACCCTGGCGGGTCTATGCCTAGGTATCCAGCAATACCAATGGCGGTGGCTGCGGCAACTCGCGCATAAAACAATTCTTGTTTATCGCTGATGCCCTTCGCAAATGTCTTTTTCAATAAGTCGTGGGAGATGGCCGTTGAAATAACCAATAGTAGTCCGGCCGCCGTTGATAGCGCCGCAGCCAGTCCCCCTGCTGCAACTAACGCGATAACCCAAGCAGGCAGTGCGGCAATTTCTGGATTCGCCAACACCATAATGTCCCTGTCTACATATACCTCATTGGTATTATCTGTCGCTGCGTTGGTAATCTGGCGCGAACCATCTTCCCGGCGTTGTTCTGCAAATGTTGGCTTGCCTTGGAAAGGCGCGCCTGGCGAATATTGAATCTTGCCGTCGTCGTTTTTGTCTTCCCAGCCGATGAGTCCAATGTCTTCCCAGCTTTTAAACCACGCGGGTATTTCTGTGTACTCTGCGTTGTGCACGTTGTCGATAAAGTTGATTCTTGCAAAAGCGCCTACTGCTGGCGCAGTGGTATAAATCAAGGCGATAAACAGCAGCGCATAGCCGGCGGATTTGCGCGCGTCCGAAACTTTAGGGACGGTGAAGAAGCGTACAATCACGTGGGGTAAACCTGCGGTGCCAATCATTAGCGCCATAGTGATGGCAAACACATCAATGGTGCTTTTGCTGCCTTCGGTATACGCACCGAAGCCTAAATCAATAAGGGTGCGGTCAAGTTTCTCTAAGACAGAAAGCCCTGATCCATCTAGAACCTGCGCACCTAAACCGATCTGAGGTATAGGAATGCCGGTGACCAACATTGAGATAAAGATAGCGGGCACTAGATAAGCAAACATCAGTACACAAAATTGTGCGACCTGTGTGTAGGTAATACCTTTCATGCCGCCTAATACCGCGTAGATGAAAACAATGGCCATGCCAACTATCACGCCCCAAAAGATGGGTATGTTTAAAAACTGTGAAAACACAATGCCTACGCCGCGCATTTGCCCGGCGACATAGGTGAATGAAATTAGAATGAGACAAATCACCGCAACCACTCTAGCGGTGGATGAGTAGTACCGTGTGCCAATAAAGTCCGGCACTGTGAACTGGCCAAACTTGCGTAAGTAGGGGGCTAACAACATGGCTAAAATTACATAACCGCCAGTCCAGCCCATTAGGTAGACCGAGGCGTCATAGCCGGCAAAGGCAATAATACCGGCCATGGAGATAAACGACGCTGCGCTCATCCAGTCTGCCGCAGTTGCCATGCCGTTAAGTACGGGGGGTACGCCGCCGCCAGCCACATAGAATTCGTTAGTGGTACCTGCCCGAGACCAAATGGCGATGCCTATGTAAACCGAAAAGGTGAAGGCAACAAAAATATAAGTCAGTGTTTGAGCATCCATGTTATTTCACCTCCTCATTTTTAGAGGCGTCATCTTCGTCGTCATCAGACACACCGTACTTACGGTCGATGCGCTGCATCATCGCGGTGTAGGTGAAAATCAAAATAATGAATACGTAAATCGAGCCTTGCTGTGCCCACCAAAATCCCAGTTTAAAACCGAAGAATTGAATTTGGTTCAACGTGTCTACTAACAAAATGCCAAATACAAAAGAAACCAAAAACCAGATGCTCAGTAGGATTAACATGAGTCTTATATTGGCTTTCCAATAAGCGTCATTATTTTCATCGTTCATAATTATTTTCCTAAGTGCGCACGCAGTGCATCGTGTAATACAGCCAACTGATCTATCAGCGCATCTACGCTTTTATATCCAGCTTGGAACATGGCGGTGGCGTTCAATGCCCCCCACTCAAAACCCGCAGACTTTACCGCCTCGGCTCTAGCCAAAACGTTATCTGCGTGCTTATAAAATTGCTTGCCGGCTTCATCTCGCGGCGGCACGTCTAACATCATCTGCATACCTATTTCGTTTGGGTTGCGGCCAATACTTTCGGCGTGTTCATGAATGCGCTGAATAAAACTTTTTGCCACATCTACGTCTTCTATTGCAGTGGCCAGCCAACCGTCGCCCAGTTCAGCTACACGGCGTAAAGCGGCCTTCGATGTGCCGCCAATCCAAATAGGTAACTTGCTGCCTTGGGGAGACTTAGGCTCCATTGCCATGGCATTGGCGGTATAAAACTCGCCGTCGAAGTTCACCTCGTCGTCGCTCCAGTAGGCGCGAATAAGCTTGATGCTCTCATCCATACGCTTGCCACGGTTAGCGAAGTCTTCGTTCAAGGCCTCATATTCTGATGCCTGCCAACCCACGCCCACACCCAGTCGTACGCGACCGCCAGAAAGCGTATCTAAAGTACTGATTTGTTTGGCGACCAAAGTCGGTTGTCGCTGAGGCAGAATGAGCACTTCTGTACCCAAGCCTATGCGGTCGGTTACAGCGGCAGCATAGGAGAGCACCATCAAGGCTTCCATAATCGGCATTTTTGGCGGGTACATGGGCGCAGGGCGTTGATCTGTGCCGTACCCCATTAACACGTGGTCGAACATATCTAACTGATCAAAACCGATGTCTTCAATGGCTTTAGCCAGCTTTTTAACTGCTGTCGGTCCCTCGCGGTAAGCGACACTTGGAAATTCTACGCTGAGTTTCATTTACTGCTTTCCCTCTAAATGTGGCTCTGGGCTTTTTTGCACAAAAGAGCCCTTTCATAAAAAAGAGCGCTCTTAAGCAAAACAGCTTTGTGATGCAAAACAGCTGTGCCTGCACAGTTGTCGGCAGCCCTTGCTCAAAACCCTGCTCGGCTGCTCATACTCTTTTGGTTTAGCAAATGAGCCAACTTAGGTTGTGTTTGTGTTCCCCGACGCGTCCGCTTGAACTGCTGTGGAAGTTCTTAAGTTATTGATATAAAAAGCGTTAAGAGCGTTGGTTTAATCGCAATAGCATAATGTAGACTACTCAAAATCCTCGCCCTAGTGGCGCATATGAGTAAATTTTCCCCAGCGCAGACGTTACTAGATTGTATGCATAGAGAACAGAGGCATTGGTCGCGAGGTTGTGCGTAGCCGAGGAGGGCCTTGAATTGAATTTGCCCATGGAAAGGCACCCGCCTTAGGGTTAGCCTTTGGGTACGCGAAGAACAATAACCGGGAGAGCCACTTGTCATCTGCAGCCAACCAAGGCGAAACTAATTCTGTAACTGAGCCTGAGAGTCACGCTGAGCAACCAATCCGCCCAGCCGCAACGGTAATATTGGTGCGCGAGGCGGCCGTGAGCTATGAAATATTTATGCTCAAACGTACCAGTAAGGCCGCGTTTGCCTCAGGCATGTATGTGTTCCCAGGTGGTAAGGTCGATGACGATGATCACCATCCCCAATATGATGTACACCGCTTTGGGCCGTCAAAAGACCAAGACCTTCAGGTCGCCTCGCTGGGTGACGATTGGCGTGGCTTTTGGATCGCAGCCATTCGCGAAACCTTTGAAGAAGCTGGCTTGATGTTGGCCTACAACAACCAAGGCGAGCTAGTTTCATTCGCTGAAGAAACGGTGCAGCAACGGTTCTCCGCTTACCGCGACCCGCTTCATGATGGTCAAATGAGCATGCTAGATATTTGCCAAAAGGAAGCGCTAAAACTGGCGGTCGATCATGTCCATTATTATAACCGATTTGTTACGCCACTGGGTCGCCCGCGCAGGTTTGACACATGTTTCTTTATTGCCGGCGCACCTGAAAGTCAGCGCGGTAGCCATGACGAACAAGAAACTGTGGCCAGCATTTGGATCACCCCGCAAGAAGCGTTAGCCAGACATGCTGCTAAGGAATTCGATCTAATGACCGTCACCCGAATGCAGTTGGAGGCGCTGGCGCAATACCCAGATAAAGCAGCGTTATTAGATATGGCGGTAAATAATCAGCACTTCCCAGTAAGCCGACCGGTGTTGCCACCGGGGACCTAGTGTTTAGATAGCTTTTGCATGTATCTGGGTAGTAGCTGCATATATCTGGACAGTATCGAGGCATTAGAAAAGTATCGGCCTAGCATTAAGTCAAAGTTAGACCCAGACAGGGCGTGCAAAAAAAGACCGCAGGTCGAAAAAAACTTACCGGTGGGAGGTTAGCCGGTACAGGGCAGAGTTGTCTTTATAAACTTTTGGCATATCGCATCGCTAGGAGCAGCCAGCGTGGAAAAGACAATTAAAAAGACAATTAAAAAGACAGTTAAAAAGACGAGCAAAAAAACGAAGCCCCCAGCACACACAGACAGCAATCTGGCTAAACTCGAATACCGAGCATTCAATTTCAGCAAAGACATTAAGGCCATCAAGCGTATTTGGCGCGAGATCGGTTGGGTTACTGAAGACGTGCCTGAACAAGCCATGGATATCATTTTTGCCGTAGACGACACGGTAGTGGGTTGTATCAACGGTAACCCAGAATGCTCGGTCCTGGCTCAGTCTGGCACCATGCGCTTAGACCAAACAGATTTGCCGTTGTCTGTGATCGCGGCGGTAACCACCAGTCGTATTGGTAGAGGTTTAGGTTTTGCACAAAACTTAACTGCTTGGCAGCTGGCCCGAGGCGCAAAAAAGGGCGCAGCGGTTGCAGCGCTAGGCATGTTCGACCAAGGGTTTTATAACAAAGTGGGCTTTGGTACCGGTGCTTACACTAATGAGTTTGCCATCGATCCCAGTTCCATTGATGTGTCAGTGAAGCCACGTACGCCTAGTAGGTTGACCGAGGCCGATTCAGGCGCGATGCTCAAAGCTATGGTCAATCGCCCACGCAAACATGGTGCAGTGGTCATAGACAACCCCCAAAGCGCTCGAGCGGAATGCCTGCTTTCCGAGAACAGTTTCGGCTTGGGTTATTTTTCTGGCAAAACCCTCACACATTTTATTTGGCTCTCAGGTGAAGGGGAGCATGGGCCATACACATTAGAAAAAATGGGCTACAGCAACGGCGAGCAGTTATTGGAACTATTGGCGCTACTCAAATCTCTTGCCGATCAAATCTACTCAATAAAGCTGCGCGAGCCGCCCGAGATACAGCTGCAAAGCATGCTTAAGCGACCCTTTCGAGAGCAGGCCATTGCCGAAAAAGGTAAATATTATGCCGAGCAAAATACCTATGCTTGGTATCAGTTAAGAATACTAGACGTTCCTGTGTGTGTGGCGGCTGTGAGTTTTGCAGGCCCACCTGTACGTTTCAATTTATCCTTAACCGACCCCGTAACTGAGATTTTGAATACGGCTAAACAAGTAACTGCAAAAATAAAGGAGCCATGGACTGGCGTTGGTGGTGATTATTCGGTGGCGCTTGGCACCAAATCTAAGGCCCGTTTAGTTTCTGCAGATAAATTAGATAAAACTCTGCCTACGTTGTCTTGTTCAGTTAATACCTTTAGTCGGCTGCTTTGGGGCGTTGCTCCTGCAACAAGCTTGGCGATCTCTGATGGTTTGCAAGCTCCTCACGGTTTGTTGTTGGCACTGGACCCTGTTTTCAAAACAGGCCCCAACCCGGTGTGGGATTTTTAGTTGGGTTGAGAATTTGTGCTTAGCCACGGTCTAAAGTTCAAAGGCCCAAAGTTCAAAGTTCAACGGTCCAAAGTCCAAAGTCCAACGGTTCAACGGTCAAAGTGCAAACGTCAAAACCGCCAAGCATTGAACAGCGAGTGCGCAAATTTTTATCCACAGCGCCTGGGGTGGCAAGCTGGCATAGCCTCATGAGTTTTTGTGATGATGTATAAATCCAAGTTACTCATATTTTACCCAGACTTATGTGATCACCGATGGGTGCTTTATGTAATGTTGCCCCGCTTGGGCGCGAATTCGTACAACGCTTTGCTGCGCCTATTCCATTTACTAGTGAAGCAATAACCGGCATAAGTTTGTACACTCTAGCCCTTGACCTAAATAGGTTAAAATTGAAAAGGATATTGCATAACGGTTTATGACTATTTACGCCGACATACCCACACTCAACGTCCTTGGCTGGAAGCCCTTTTTCATGCAAGGGCTGGCTAGCATAAACCCAGATATCCAGACCGATGTACCCCATAGCCACGCAACCCCAGCCACATCGTTGCGGGTTGTGCGAGTTACCGCCGTACAACGCACAGGTTTGCAGGTGGCGCCAGTACTGAGTACCGGCTCCGACAAAGTGCCTTTGAGCGGCAAGTGGTTTCGCGGTGCTGAAGACAGCCGTCCAACCGTAGGCGATTGGGTGCTAGTAGATGCTTATTCAGGTGCGCTAGCGCATATTTTGCCCCGGTTGAGTCTGGTCAAAAGGCTCAGTCCATCAGGGGGGGGGGTGCAATTAATTGCCGCCAATGTTGATGCTGCCTTTATTGTCACCTCGTGCAATACAGACTTCAGTCCTGCACGCTTAGAGCGCTACTTATCCGTGGTCATGGATTCGGGCATTGAACCCGTACTTATTTTGACCAAATCCGATTTAACGGCAGAGGTACAGACCTTTCTCGACGAACTGCATACGCAGTTTAAAAACATTTCCTCCTTTGTGGTCAATGCGCTCGACGAAGCCAGCGTTGCGCCTCTGCTGCCTTGGTGCGCTAGCGGTCAAACCATCGCATTGCTGGGTTCCTCAGGCGTGGGTAAATCTACCTTGGTGAATACCCTATCCGGTCATCAAGTGCAGCTCACCCGGAGTGTGCGCGAAGAAGATGATAAAGGCCGGCATACCACCACTAATCGCTCGCTACATAAATTGCCCCAAGGCGGGGTGATATTAGACAGTCCTGGGATGCGCGAGTTACAAATAGCCGAAGCCGAAGAAGGCGTTGATCTACTCTTTGCCGATGTCGATGAGTTGGCGCAGATGTGTCGTTTTAACGACTGTGTCCACCAAGCAGAACCAGGTTGCGCTGTGCGCAAAGCGGTAGCGGATAATGTCTTGGATCCGCGGCGTCTAGACAGCTACCAAAAACTTAAGACAGAAGAAGCGGTTAATCGTGAGTCCGTGGCTCAGCGCCATAATCGTGAGCGACAATTTGGCAAAAAGGTCAAAACCTCGGCTGCAGATAAACACCGTAAGAAAGCATTAGAAGAGTAATCGCCACCAGATTACGGGCGCATTTTGGCTAAATAGCGCACTCGCACCGAGATAAAATTCCGGGTCTGTCTGTTGTAACTGCAATGGACTTTTTTGCGTTGCAAGCAATTGTCCTGTCGACAGCACCAATTAAAGCTCCTAAAGTTCATGTCAGACATTATTGCCGTCTCCGCAGAGCCTAAGTGACCCACTATTTAGGCCCAAGCTCCACGACAATGGTGACATTTTGGATCAACCAACGAGTTGGCTAGCTGTTACGGCAGCAACGCTGGTGTGGCCGTCCCAAGAATTAGTGGGATTGGTTCAGTAATAAATTTCAGTAGTGAATATAAGGGAAGTAGATTGGCTAATTTAGTCGCCCCAAAGGTAAAAAAACAGGCAGTTTCAGTAACGCGTAAAATGGCTGCATCGCTGCCCGGATTGCGTGAAATCGCCAGTGAGCGTGGCTTAAAAGTGCACCACTTGGGCGCCGGTTACCCGCACCCGGAAGTCACCGATCCTCGAGGTTTTTTACAGCATCAAGAAAGCTACTTTGCGCATTTGCGTGAGCAGGAGGGGTTGAACGACCCAACGGTTTTGCCCGAGTACTTACGTGAGTCTTATTCCTATACAGATACCCTAGGTCCAGTCTCGGTGCGTGAGACATTTGCCCGTGTATATGGCAAAGATTGGAATTTGACCCTAGACCCTAGCAAACTCATTCCCACCGTGGGCGCATCTGGTGGCATCAGCCTTATTTGCTCCATGTTTGAGCGTAGTGGCGAGCAAGTGGCCTACATCACCGACGCGCCTACTTACGCGGGCTTCACCGCGCGAGCGGCGTTATGCCAACACGCCAGTATTTTCAGTGTCGACATGGACGGCGAAGGCCCGAAACCAGAGTTGATGCGCAAGCAGATTAGAGCAGCCCGAGAGCAAGGCTACTTTGTCCCCTTCTACTATACTGTGCCAGATGGACACAATCCGGGGGGATTTTCCTTCACGCAAAAGCGCCGTGAAGAAATTTTAGCCGTGGTTAAAGAAGAGGGCATTCTCATTGTTGAAGACGCCCCTTACTTGTACATCAATTTTGCCGCTGCAGATAAGCGCCCCAAGCCGTTCTTCAGCATGGCACCAGATCAGGTAGTGCATCTGTTCACAGGCTCAAAGATAGGTTTTCCTGGGCCGCGAGTAGGCTTCCTTTACAGTGAAGCAGAACTAGAGATCAGTGAGGGCCAAACGGTACCTTTATCTGAATTGGCACTGGTGGAATCTAGCAGTGAATTACTCTTTCATAACCCGGGTGCGTTGATGGGTTTTGAAGCCCTGCTCCACGACGCAGACGGCCAAGGTGGCTTTACAGAGTTACAAAGCATGTGGCCTTTGGCTGAAAGTAAGCTGGTGGTGTATCGCGAAAACCGCGAGATTCTACTGCAAGTGTTGGAACAAGAATTGGGTCAACACCGTGAGTATTTCGGTTGGACTCTACCGGACGGCGGCTTTTTTACTGTGTTCAGCTTTTTGGCAGACGGCGTTAACGGACCGGTGCTTACAAATGACGCAATGATCGAGCAAATGGTTATGCAGCATGGACTAGTCGTTATACCCATGTATGACTTTTACCCTATCGATGCTCGGCAACGAGACACTGGCGCGGGCATGAATCAACTGCGGTTGAGCTTTTGTTTCAGCGAAAGTGCCGGCCAAGCCCGGCGCGATGATATGCGTGAAGCGGTAATGGCCTTTTGTGTCGCGGCTAAAGCATTGGTGGGTATTGCCACTTAGGCAGTTCCCATAATGTGAGTGACAATAGTTGGCCTATTCGTTTTTGGGCGCTTTTAAGCCATGCGCTGATGCTCGATCTTTGTGCATAAATCCACAACGCAGCGCATGCCACCCGCCTCGGCAATAGCGACACCCTCATCACTGATCACACCCAATTGTAGCCACAAGAATTTTGCCTTAACTGCAACAGCTTGCTGGGCAATGTCGGGTACAGCTGAAGATTGACGAAATACATCTACCACATCAATGGCCACAGGCACCTCGGCAAGGCTGGCATAACAAGGTAAGCCCAGCACTTCTTGTTCTCGCGGATTCACCGCAATCACCTCAAAGCCGGCATTAATCAGATACTCGGCTACGCCGTAACTGGGCCGCATAGGGTTAGCAGATAAACCCACAATGGCAATGCTCGACGCGCCAAGGGCTGCTGCAATAACTTCAGGTCGCTGTCGCCGTGTACTCATAAACGCTATACCTCTATATTCAAATCTGCGTCAAATCGGTTACAAAAATTCTTGCTGGCATTATGCCTCTCGCACAGGGAGTATGATCAAACTTGAAGGGGAGCACACTGTGCAAAGAAGAAAAATAGCAATAATAGGAGCGGGCGTTGGTTTGGCCGTGGTGGTTGCCCTCTATTACTTTTTCGTCCTCGCAACATTAACAGTGGTGACTGTGCCTGCCGGTGCTTTGATTAAAATTGATGGTAAAGCCATAGCCCGCAGTCCGGTGAGTAGATTTGAAATTCCAACAGGCCGGCGCCAACTAAGCATTAGCCATAGCTACTATGCGCCCTACAGCGAACAAATAGACGTCGTCTATGGTCAGCGAGTAGTCAAAAGCCTCGATCTCCAATTGGGAGAGGGCACAGTAAAATTACTCTCTAACCCCAAAGGCGCATGGACAGAAGTTGACGGTCAAAGGCTAGCTGTAGTTACCCCAACTGAAATTAAAATGCCTTCTGGGCCTCATGAAATTCGTATGGGGCAGGCAGAGCGCAGAGCTGTAACTAAGTCTGTAGAACTAAAAGCGGGCGAAACGCTGTCCGTTAACCTGTCATTGAATATTGACCCCCATGGCACATTGAAACTGCAAATCAAACCTAGCGGAGCTAAGGTGGAATTTGTAGATAAGCAGCTAACTTATAAAGCCAATATGCGCCTGCCCATTGGCGAGTATGCGCTAAAAGTCAGCAAGCGCGGTTATGAGACCAAGGAATTCAGGTACAAGGTTAAATACACTAAAAACCAACATGCCATTGTCCTGCAGCGACAAAGCGCAGCACTAAATATTAGCGTCAGAGAAAAAGCTGCAATGATTAATGTAACTTTTGTAGACGGGGGTAATAAAGTCACTAAAGCCTACCAGCCAAATATGCGCGTACCGGTGGGTAAGGTTCAAGTCACAGTCGCTGCAATGGGACACCGTAGCGAGAGAAAAACCATTGCGGTAGGGGCAAAAGGCGCCAGCCTGAAATTTTCCCTACCTGTGCTGAATGTAGAGGTGGGCAGCGTATTCTCTGATGCCCTCTCGTCAGAAACTCAAGGTCCAGAAATGATCGTGCTGCCACCGGGTCAATTTCAAATGGGCAAGGATACTGGCCCACCCTCTGAGCGACCCGCCCATACAGTTACTCTGACTCAGCCTTTTGCAGTGTCAAAATATGAAATCACTACCGTCGAGTTTTTACAGTTTGTCGCTCAAACAAAGCGCGGTGTGGATGCGCGGATTGCAAAGTTGGCTCCCCAAGGCCCGGTGGCTCACATCACCTACAAAGATGCCGTGGCCTATGCGCAATGGCTGAGTAAGCAGAGCGGTGAAAGCTATCGTCTGCTGACCGAGTCAGAATGGGAATACGCAGCAGGGGCAGGTAGTAGCGACGCTTACGCCTTTGGCAACGACACGTTAACACTATGCGAGTACGCAAATGTAAGCGACCTCTCTGCAAAGAATGTCTTTCGTACTTGGCTGGTAACCAAATGTGATGACGGTCGAGTTCGACCGGGCGTTGGCGGTCATTACAAGGCGAATAAATTTGGCTTATATGACATGTACGGCAATGTAGCTGAATGGGTCCTAGAGTGCGGGATGCCTGATTATAGTCGGGCCTCAGGCATCGGGAGCGATCCTTCACCCGGCGCAAGTTGTGAAAGTCACGGCTATAGAGGCGGGTCTTGGGACTCTACCGCCGAGGAAGTGGCGTCCAGTTATCGAAACGCCTCCAGCCGTAGTAGCGACGATCGTGGTCTGCGGGTGATGCGGGAATTTTAGCACGCCACTGGCCTTACCCAATTTAAGCAACTGGTTAGGCACCTAGTTAGGCGCCTTGTTAAGCAACTAGTTAAGCAACTGGCTAAGCAACTGGGCAGGGGGTTATTGGTTTATCGCCCAGCAGCCTAATGAGTCATTTTCCTGTAACATCTTGAATCTAAAAAATAGCCATGCAATGGCTGGTGTTGCAGTGGTGTTAAGAAATATGTGCAAAAAGAGCAAAAAAAGTAAGGGAAAGAGATGTCTGAATTGAGTGGTTTTAGATCAGAAGTACGTGGTTGGCTAGAAGAGGCTTGCCCAGCGTCAATGCGCACCCCCATGGTGGCAAACGAAATGCCCGGCGGCGGCAAGCGCGCTCAATACAAAAATCAAGACACCAAGTTATGGTTAGACCGCTGCGCAGAGCGGGGCTTTACCGTACCGAGCTGGCCTAAAGAATATGGCGGCGCAGGGTTAGATAAAGACCAAGTGGTTGTGCTGCAAGCAGAAATGCGTCGCGTTAACGCGCGTCCGCCATTGGTGGGCATGGGCATCAGTATGATCGGACCGGCATTACTGGAATACGGCACAGACCAGCAAAAGCAAGATCACTTATCGAATATTGCACGCGGGGATATCTGGTGGTGCCAGGGTTATAGCGAACCGGGTTCAGGATCTGATTTAGCCAGTCTGCGTACATCTGCCATAGAGGATGGCGACGACTTCATTGTTAATGGGCAAAAAATTTGGACCTCTGGCGCAGATCATGCGGACTGGATGTTCTGTTTGGTGCGCACCGACTTTGAGGCATCAAAGCACGAGGGTATTTCTTTCGTATTATTCGACATGCGTACACCCGGGGTCAGTGTTAAGCCGATCAAACTCATCAGCGGATTGTCACCTTTTTGTGAAACTTTCCTAGACGATGTTCGCGTGCCCAAAGCAAATTTAGTGTTTGAACTAAACAAGGGTTGGACAGTAGGTAAGCGCCTGTTACAACACGAGCGCTCCTCTATAGGCGGCATAGGTGGGGCACAAAAAACCACTTCAATAGAAGAATATGCCAAACAATACATTGGTCTCGACGACCAAGGCAAAGTGGACGATGCAGTGCTGCGCAGCCAAATTCTCAGTCACCGAATGAATGACTCTGCTTTCGCTCTAACCATGAAACGCAGCGTTCAAGAGTCTGCCACTGGCACAGCGCCCGGTGCGGTTTCGTCAATGTTTAAGTACTACGGCACTGAGCAGAACAAAGGAAAATACGAGTTGCTGCTGTCTATCTTAGGCACTCAGTCATTAGGCTGGGGTGGCGATGCCTTTAATGATGACGAACTTACCACCACTAGGGCTTGGTTAAGATCCAAGGCCAACTCCATTGAAGGGGGCACATCAGAGGTGCAATTGAATATTCTCGCCAAGCGGGTACTTGCGCTGCCAGAATAGTAGTTGCCTCTCTCATGAGCATAACCACAAGTCAGCCACTGCTGTCCGACCATTATTATCGTTGGGTGGTGGTAGCCTATGGCGTCACCATTCAGGCAGTCAGCGTGGGCACGCTGATTTATTGTTTTGCACTGTTCTCACTGCCTTGGCTGGAAGAGTTTTCTAGCAGTCGCCGGGACCTTATGTTGACTATTGCACTGATGCAAATTGGTGTGGGTTTGGTTTCGCCATTTGTTGGTCGAGCGCTAGATGCCTACCCACCCCAGTGGGTGGTGACCGTAGGACTACTCTCGCTAGTGATTGGCCTAACTTTGGCCCAGCATGTCACCTCACTGTTCCAGCTCTGGCTGGTTTATGCCACGTTTATGCCGCTGGCCATGGCCTTAATGGGTTCGCTCACGTCGCAAACGTTAGTGACAAGGTGGTTTAAAGAGCAGCGCGGGCTTGCCCTAGGTATTTCCTCTATGGGCACCAATATAGGCGGCATTATTCTCCCGTTGTTGGTCGCCGGTTGGCTGTTAGAAATGGGTTGGCGTGATGTCATGCAAAACATACTGGTGCTCGCAGTAATCGTTGTTCTGCCAGCAACTTGGTTGCTGCTCCGCCGTAAACCCCTAGCAAGCGCGACAAACAAACAAAGTAACGCCACGGATACCCGTGTGTGGACCACCAAAGAAATACTCACAACGTCGCTGTTTTGGCTGCCCTTCATTGGTATAGCGCCGCTGAGTATGTCTTTTGGCGCTTTGCAATTTAACTTAGGCATCATTACTCGAGACATTGGTCTGGCGACGGAGGTTACGGCTAACCTTATTGCACTGAGTTCGGTCTCAATGGTTTTGGGTAAACTGTTTTTCGGTATGCTGGGCGATCGGATAGACCACCGCTACTTATATTGGTTAGCAAATGGTATTGGGCTGTTAGCATTAGCGTTAATTGCTCTTGCAGACAATGTGGTTACTTTGACCTTGGCCACTATAGCCATGGGTTTATCTGGGGGCAGTATTCTGCCCTTAATGGGGCTCATTTATAGCGCACGCTTTGGTACCGTATCCTTCGGTCGAGTTATGGGTTTTGGCACACTAACCATCCTGGCGGGTGCAACCAGCCCAATTATGGCCGGTTGGACTTATGACGTTTTCGCCAGCTATAACTATGCTTATGTGGCATTAGCATTACTCTTAGTACCGGCAGCAATAGCAATGGTCTGGTTGCGCAAGGAGTAGTTCTTGCGCGTCATCATAGGCGCCGCGCCGCTAATCTGCTCCTAAAAAGCTGCTTTAAGCGCAGCTGAAGCCTCTCGCTGCTTTTTATAGTCTTCGCGCAAAGCATCTATTTCTGCTTTGCTCAAACGCGCAATATTCAAAAAGTCCTCTTTCCATGCATCGTTTTCAGCCCATACCTGGCTAGATTCAACGGTGGTTCTTGGTGAGCTGGCAGTCTCGAATAATTTTAGAGCGCCCTCAAGGGTATGTGTTTGAGAGTACCCATCATGAGGTTTGCCTGCCGAATGCCCTAGTGGGAAATTGCTGTAAAAAAACCTAGGTACGCCAACGCGCTCAACTATATCTCTGGCACAACCCATAATTACCGTTGCTATGCCGGCTTCTTCTAATGCCCTAGCGGCCAAACTGACCGATTGATGACAAATGGGTCAGGTTGGCACCAGTAAAGCCACGTCAGTATTCAGCCTCTGACAGTGCGCAACAACCGCGGGGCAGTCTTGTTCAATGGTTGCTCGCTGGCTTCGGTTGGTAGGCAGGCAAATCACCTCTTCTGCCAGTCTTCCAATAACTGCCTGCTCCTCTGCTCTAAGAAGGGCGTTGATGGGTAGCCAGGTATTCGGGTCATCCGCCGCGCAATGGACTCTATCGTAGTTAAGGTGGGAGATACGCAAATCTGGCGTGGGTCTAGTTGGTACGGTAAAAACACTAAAAAACTTCGCGTTGGCATTGTATGCCGCCTTCGGGCCTTGGTTGCCTGCGGCAGCAGTTACAGCTGCCGCCGTAGTGATCAAAGTCACCCTTGTTTCTACCAAAGGTAGTTTTAACGGTGTGAACGGTACATTCAAAAAACTAGCCCACTTGTAGGCCTTGTAGCCGAGTTCTGCATAGTAGAATTTTGTTCGTTCAATATAATTTGTCATTACTTACCTTGGCAAATTTTTCTGCTTCCGGCAAATCTTGTTTTTTATCACATACCTTGTTGATTTTATTGATATTTTTTATCATCACTTGACGCCGACAAAAAACACCTCCGCTTTCTCATTATTTACCCCATGAGACCAAATCAGCGACTGGATCTACGCCAGTTACAAGCCGACGAAAGTAGTATGCGGATATTTACATCCGTCTTGTATGTATTGACCGAATTTGTACCACCTAGTGTTAGGAGGTGTCGTCACCACTTTCCTACCGTTTGTCCATTTTTGATGTGCTAAGGGGCCGTGTCTTGGCACCTTAGCCAGCATGAGATTTTTGCCATAGCTACCCATGGGGAGCGAATGGCTATTTTGGTGACATTGGGTGTCACCTTAGATGCAGAGAAGAGTGGTTAAGTTAAAACGAGCAGTCACAAAAAGCGGCTAGTACTAATGCTGATTGAATCGCTGCAAAGCCCCTTTAATTTGCGCAAAACGATAAAAGAAAAACTAGTGAGTTAACTAGAAATTTTAAAACGAACAAAAGTTAAAGAAGAATTAGAAAAATTAGAAAAATTAGAAAAACAGAAAGAATTAAAAAAATAGAAAGAATTAGAACAATGAATCGAAAAATAAACACAGAAATTAGTAGGGGAATGACCCAAGGGCACTGCAACAAGTCCTGGTGGGAATTTTTTGAGATTCCTGAAGGACAACTGTTGCTCTTGGAATTCAAATCAAGAAGTGGAAATTCTAGTCCCCGAAAAATTGAAGTGATCAAAGAAATGATCAAAGAACACACAATAAAAATTTTTTTAATACGCCTCATAACAGGAGCTTATAGCTAATGACATCATCTAATACAGTAACCACATTATTCTTAGACAACGGCGACCAAGTTGTGAAGCTTCAGTCAGGCACGACCAATGTATTCAAGGCCAAGCCAGGCGCCGAGTATAGAGTCGTTGATAATGCTGACCGTAGCTCCGCGGACTTAATGAGGTCTAAGTGAGTAAACTACTTGAGAACAATTGCGTGTCTGAATGGTCAATTAAGGCCAAGCGGTTTGGCAGCCCACTAGCTGCTGCATAATTATTGAGAATGGCATACCTTAGCTGCATTCTAGTTTTAGCAGTTGGGATCGATAGCAGTTATGGATATGCAAGCCCCCCTATTAGATGAGCTCATTCAGGGTGACAAAGAAATACATGCAAACTTTGGTATTGAGGTGCTCGGCGTTCATGAAGGCGCTTGTGAATTAGCCATGGTGGTATCAAGTGCTTGGGTCAACGCAGCAGGGTTTACCCATGGCAGTGTTGCGTACGCTTTGATGGATTCTGCCTGTGCGTATGCCTGTGCCTCCCTGGATGTTCTGGGGCTAACTACCAGTGGCAATGTCACCTACGTGCGCGGCAGTGCCGAAGGTGCACGTATTCGTGCAACTGCCCAAGTGGCCAGTCAAAGCCGTCGGGTAATGACCTTTACAACCCAAGTGATTGACCAGGAAGACCAATTATTGGCCCATGGTAGTTTTGTCTTTAAACTGGTTGAGAAGCGTTGAGGGTGGCTTTACCAGTGGCTTGGGCAACGAGCAAATTGGGCCTCTGGCATGTTAGATTATGTCCCTCTTTAGAAGGTAAAAATTGATGAAGCAATCTACTTGGCGTTCGCCCATTACGCTGCTGATCTTGATGTCCGTGGCTATGCCCATAGCCTTTAACGCTTGGTCGGCGCTGCTGAATAACTTTGTCGTTGAACGTGCAGCATTCACCGGTGTGGAAATTGGTATTTTGCAAAGCCTACGCGAGGTGCCGGGTTTTTTATCGTTCACGGTTATCTTCGTTTTACTTATCCTTAAAGAACAAACTTTTGCTGTATTGTCTTTGGCTTTACTGGGTGCAGGTGTTGCAGCAGCAGGATTTTTCCCCAGTGAATATGGTCTGTACTTCACCACTGTGGTAATGAGCATTGGTTTTCATTACTTCGAAGCGGTGAAGCAATCTTTGAGTTTACAGTGGTTGAGCAAACAAGAGGCCCCCCAAGTATTGGGTAGGTTGATCGCAGTGGGTTCTATTACATCCTTGGTGGTGTATTCCATATTGTGGTTGTGCCTAGAGATTTTTCAGTTAGATTATATTTGGAACTTCGCCCTAGCTGGCGGTGTTTGCATGATATTGGCTGTGGTCATGTGGCTGAATTTTCCGCACTTTCCGTCAAAAACTGTACAGCATAAAACCTTGATCTTGCGTAAGCGCTATTGGCTTTATTATGTGCTGACTTTTTTGTCTGGCGCGCGTAGGCAGATATTTGTCGTTTTTGCCGCATTTTTGATGGTGGAGAAATTTGGCTATAGTGCTTCTGAAGTGACCGTGTTATTTCTTATCAACTACGCTTTTAACTGGTTTTTTGCGGAGCGTATTGGCAAGTTAATTCATCATTTTGGTGAGCGCCGCGCACTCACTGCCGAGTACATTGGTCTGATCTTTGTCTTTATTGCTTATGGTTTGGTAGACAATGCAACCTTGGCCGCAGCGCTTTATGTCATAGACCACATGTTCTTCGCCATGGCCATTGCCATTAGTACTTACTTCCAGAAAATTGCTGACCCTAAAGATATGGCCAGCACCGCAGGGGTGTCTTTCACTATCAGTCACATAGCCGCAGTAGTTATACCCGCCGCTTTAGGCGTGGTATGGATTACGGCACCGGAATTAGTATTTTACTGTGGAGCTGCGTTTGCTGTGTTGTCGCTCATTGCTTCTCAGTTTATTCCAAACGATCCTCGGCCTGGTCAAGAAACCTTAATGATGGGTGATGGCGCGGCGCCGGTTGAGGCCTAAGACTGGTGCGGGGCCAGTGGGGTTCCCATTTCTATTTGTGACTTGGGGTTAAGTGATGCTCAGTCCGATGCACAAGGCTGTGGCGGCAGAGAGCTTGTTCCCCTCAATCGGCCCAAGGCTAAATGTATCGTTGAGCAAAACGCTGCGTAAAACTAAGTGCGCTGTCTATTTTTCTGCGCGAGTCAATATCGCTACAGCTTTTGTGGTTTATTTGGCAACATACTGCTGTAAAGCCTAAAATCTAGAAATAGTGTTGGGGTCAATTTCTGCGCAAACGCCATTACCCAGCGCGTTGTACTCTGCGCTGCTGAAGGCCTCATTTCTAAAGTTGCGTACGTACAATCGACAGCGCTCTGTCTCATCATGTATAGAGGTGTCGGCGGTCAGTGCTTCTTTGACACTCGCTAAACTAACAATTTCTTTGTTCATGAAAATGCCCTGATCTTCGGGAGTGTCTAGCACCAAACTGTACATGTCGCCCATGCTCCAACTGACCCACATAGGTTGCTTGCCGTCTTGACCTTGCATAGGGTTGCCGTTTAGGGCGAATTCGCTCCAATAGGATCCCATGCTATTGGCCAACGCAGCTTGGTTGTCATCATGGGGATAAATGTAGTCGATTCCAAAACCGCCTTCAAAGTCGTTAAACGCAAAGGCAATTTCCAGTCCATGGGCTGCGCCCAAAGCGGTGCTTAAATCGAAACCCAATTGCGACGGTTCTTCGTCCCAATCGAAGCGGTAGGCATAAACATTTTGGTTGCCGGCCTTAGTCATATATTCAGCCAAATTGTCCACGCCCTGGGCTTTCCAAGTTAATGCACCATATTTGACTGCGCGCTTGTAGACGTCTTTATCTTTGAGGCGGGGTAGAAAGCCCAAAAATTTTTCAATGTGACGGGGGTCTGAGGCCATAAATAGCGAGGGTTCGTCTCTGTTAGTGCCAAGTATTATAGGTACCGCATTGTGGTTATCTAGGTTTGAAAACAACTCCTCCACACTCAGGTCTGGGAGCACTGAGCCGTCGGCAAAATTGTCGGGAAAGTTGATCATGCCAAAACCACGAGAATCGAATAGTTGAAAAATTTCATCCACAGATTTGTTGTGCAAATATTGCTGTGTATACGATCGGCTCATATCGGCTTGTAGGCTTTTGGCGGCCTCCAAAGAGTCTACAGTGCCGTCTGCAACCAGTAGCTTGCTGATAATTTCTTTGGCGCTAAACGGGTGCCCACCGTCGCTGACGTAATTTTGCCCCACCGCGACTTTGTTGCTGCTGTAACTGCCACTTTGGACGATGGCCCTATGAAATAGGCCTTTGGCTAAGGGTGATGCCATCATCGCTAGGGTATCTCTGCCGCCAGCGGACTCGCCGAAAACCGTTACATTATTAGGGTTGCCGCCAAATTGGGAAATGTTTTCGCGCACCCATTTGAGGCCTTGAATAGCATCCAAGGTGCCATAGTTTCCTGAGTCGTCTTCTGGGTTGCCCGTACGCAAAGCTGGGTGGGTGAACCAGCCGAACACGCCAAGTCGGTAGTTTATGGTGACTACTATCACATCGCGCTGCATGGCTAAATTTGAGCCGTTGTAGCTGCTACCTTGACCAATGGAGTTGCCGCCGCCATGTATCCAATACATCACTGGCAAGTTCTCGGCGTTAGGCGGGGCATAAATGTTGAGGTAAAGACAATCCTCAACCCCGGTAATACTGCCTTCAACAGCATCTGCCTGGCCACTGAGTAATGATGCAAATTGCGGACATGCTGGACCTGTGGCTAACGCTTCAATAATACTGCGGGTGCGCGACGGTTGTGCTGGCACAGGTGCCCGCCAGCGCAACAGCCCTTGGGGTGCCTGTGCGTAGGGTATGCCTTTCCAAGTGTAGGCGCCGCCGTCTCCAATATAGCCAATAACATTGCCTGAACTGGTGGTGCGTAAGGTGGCTGTATCTGGCTTGGTTGGCTCGATGATGGGGTATTGACGCTCGTAAAAAGCAAAGCCGCTAGAGACTGCCAGCAGCCCAATAGTAAAGTAGATATAGAATAGAGGTTGAGCTTGCATATAATTATTTTCATCGTGCTAAGTGGCAATATAAGTGGCAATATAAGTGGCAATATAAGCGGTAATATAAGCGGCAATAGTATTACTTGAAAGAGCGGCTTGTTTGGCCTTTTGGCGCCCACTTGTTTGTAGGCATTGGAGGTTTTGCTCGTCGGTTTACTGCCAAATAAAGGCGCTTTAAAGCCTTTGCAGCTGCAACCAGTCTCTTCAGGTAAGTTTGCACTGTCAGCAAAAGCGTCTTTGACTATTTGGTAGTAAAAGGTATGGTTTAGGCGATTACCGGTACTTTTTTAGTAACTGCCCGCTTGAGGGATCAGCTATGGCGGTTCTTCCGCAGTTACTTGCTGAAGCTTATGTTTGGCTTTGGGTAACTAGTATTTGCTCAAGTAGCGCCAGCGATCCCAACATACCTTGCTTGATAAAGGGTTCCACCGCCACAGGTTCTACGCTAGTGCACCAGATAAATTCTGTGCCTTGGTCCTGAGCATTAAGCTTTATTGAGGCAAGGTGAGATTGCAGTGGTGGGGTGGACTCTACTACCGAGTACTCCATAAACATTTGTGCGTCATCATGGCTGACAATGCGTTCTGCTAAGCCACCAGCACCTTCCATTTTAAAGCGTCTTACTTCACCGTCGAACTCGCAGGATTCAACACCGGGCACCCAGTCTACCCGGCCTGGCGAGCCAACGATTGCCCAAATGGTTTGTGCTGGAAAGGGTAAAAAATGCTTAACTTCAATGCTCATGAATAACGCTCCCCAGCTGTTATTTTGTGTACTTGGCTGACGCCCGGTACACAGATTATTTACTTTAATTGTTGGCCCAGCAATCGTTTCAACAAAACCAAGTTTAGATTTTTTTGTTAAATCTCAGCTTTATTGGATACAGGCAGAGCGGCATTCTAGCCTATGGCCGGACAAATTGTAGGCGCCAACTTAGTGGACTTTACTTCGCCTCGTACAGCTTGCCTAATGACTGTTCAAACCCACTGCAATAGGTGACGAAATGCTCGGTACTGAACCTTCCCTAGCTCAGCTTGCGGCTATCCAGAGTGTGGCTCAGGGTGCCGATGATGGGCCTTTTACTATGGTCAATATCATCAAATATAAAGATCACGCCACATACCCAGTTGGCAGTGATGAACCCGCTCGGACCGGGAGGCAAGCCTATGCCCAATACACGGGCACCGTTGGTCCGTTGATTTATGCCTTAGGTGGTAGCGTTGCCTATCAACAAGACTGTGAACTGCTATTTGTGGGCGACGAATCAGCGGCTGCCGATGAGGTGATTATCATTAACTACCCCTCGCGTCAGGCATATTTGCGCATGTTTCGCAGCGAGGCCTATCAAAGCGTTATTCTGCACCGCAAAGCAGGGCTGGTGTCTCGGGTGCTTTATCAATGCACAGCTAAAACGAGATCTTAATCAGTGCATCCAATAAGAGACTTTGTACGCAGCAAAGTAAAAGTCGCGAATGCAGGTCTTTAGAGTTTTGAAGGAAGGCCTTCAGCGAAATTTTTTTCGCAAAAGACTTTTAACGAAAAACTTTTAACGAAAGTTTTGTAACAAAATACTTCGAACCAAAGACGCATAACCAAAGACGCATAACTAAAGACGCATAACCAAGGACGTATAACGAAAAACCCATAGCAAAAGACCCATAACAAAAGGTTTGTAGTGCAAGACATATGAGGTCTAAATGTCAGCAATGGTTCCCAGAGTTGTGGGATGCTAAATGTTGCTAAGTAAAAAGGTTGTAAGTGCCGTCTCAATAGCAAAAGCAGCAGCTACAAAAAATCACAAAAAGACGCAGCAAAAAACAGCAAAAAAAACAGAGTGAGGGGAAATCATGGCCGAGTATTTCAACGCATTAAACCAAGATCATGTGGCCTTTATTGGTGCCCAGTCTATGTTCTTTGTCGCCACAGCTGACACCGATACCCCCATCAATATTTCGCCTAAGGGCATGGACAGTCTGCGAATTTTAGATGGCAATCGACTGGTGTGGTTGAACCTTACTGGTAGTGGTAACGAAACCTATACTCACCTGCAATCCTCTCCTCGTATGACCTTAATGTGGTGTTCTTTTGCCAAGCTACCCCTTATTTTGCGGGTGTACGGTAACGCCACCTGCATTTTGCCCAGTGACGATGCATGGTCAGACAATGCGGTGTTAATGCCAGAGCAATTAGGGGCTCGGCAATTCTTTGTGCTGGATATTGATGTGGCGCAAACCTCCTGCGGTTGGGCGGTGCCAGAAATGCAGTTGGTTCGCGAGCGGCCTACACTAACTAAGTTTGCTGAGTCTGTGGGCGTTGAACAAATAAAGGCCTCTTGGGCAAAATCTCGCCCGCGGCCAAGGGATTTTCAAGCTAAAGAGCAATAGCAGATTGAAATCTGGCGGTCTTTTGTCTGTCTTTGCTATCTGATCTCTCAGTCTGTTCTTGTTATCTGTTCTCGTTATCTGATCTGGCTATCTGATTTCTTTATTTGATTGTGTTGTCTACCTTGTCTAC
>CAJJAQ010000181.1 GCA_905182095.1 uncultured Pseudomonadales bacterium
TTTTGAAATACAATGTTGAAGCAGGTGGCATTTTTCTATACCGCCTAGTTGTGAAGGGGCGATTAATCAGTAAACGTCGCAGAATTTTGGTTAATATTAGCCACAAAGGAGAGATATTGATGGCCAATTTTTACCAAGCACTTGAACACAGTTTTGCGAGCAATTTTTTGGCCGACGCCCTGCGCCTAGCTGACGGCACTGTGTGGCGATATCAGCATCTCCAGGAGCGAGTGAATGATATTGCGCGAGCGTTAGTAGCAGAGGGGTTGCAGCCTGCTGATCGGTTAGTTGTGCAGGTAGAAAAGTCTGCTGAGAATTTGGCGCTTTATTTGGCCTGTCTGAAAGTGGGCGGTGTATACGTGCCTTTGAATACCGCTTATACCCAAACTGAGGTTGATTACTTTATCAATGATGCGCAACCGGCCCTATTTGTTGGTCAAATTGAACGCTCTGATGTGCAGACCTTTACTATGGATGATCACGGTCAGGGCACATTGCTTGAGCGAGTTGCAGCACACTCTGCTAACCCAGTGCCTGCCACGGCGACGCGGCAACCTGACGATATGGCTGCCATTCTTTATACCTCGGGTACCACTGGGCGCTCTAAGGGTGCTATGTTAAGCCACGCTAACTTAGCCTCTAATGCACATAGCCTAAGCACTTGCTGGGGTTGGCAGAAGGACGACGTATTGCTTCACGCGCTGCCTATATTTCACGTTCACGGTTTATTTATAGCCAGCCATTGCGCGCTTTTGAACGCCACCCCCATGATCTTCTTAGCCAAATTTGATGCAGCCCAGGTACTGGAACTATTACCAAAGGCTACAGTGTTGATGGGCGTACCTACTTTTTATACCCGACTACTCCAACAAGCTGGTCTAAATCACGCAAGTGTCGCTAGCATTCGGGTCTTTATCTGTGGCTCAGCGCCGCTCACCGAGCAGACTTTTAATGCCTGGGAGGCCGCAACTGGTCAGCGCATTCTGGAACGCTATGGCATGAGTGAGACTATTATTAATACCAGTAATCCGTTGGTGGGTGAGCGGATGGCCGGAACTGTCGGTTTTGCACTACCTGCTCAGGAGTTTCGTATAGCCGACGCTGATGGTGTGCCGGTACAAAATGGCGAGATAGGCACCATTGAAGTTAGGGGGCCCAACGTGTTCCAGGGCTATTGGCAAATGCCAGAAAAGACCGCCGAAGAAATTCGTGATGACGGTTTCTTCATTACCGGCGATCTCGGCACCCAAGACGCCGATGGCAGATTGTCTATTGTTGGTAGAGCCAAAGACCTAGTGATTTCAGGCGGCTACAACGTCTATCCGAAGGAAATAGAAGGCTGTATCGACAAAATTCCAGGAGTGAGTGAGTCAGCTGTTATTGGTGTACCTCATGCTGACTTTGGCGAAGCCGTTGTCGCTGTAATAGTGCCTAGCGCTGAGCATGTCGACATTGCAACCATTCAAGCTCATTTGGCTGACACTCTGGCGCGGTTTAAGCAGCCCAAAATAGTCGTGAATGTTGATGCCTTGCCCAGAAATACCATGGGTAAAGTGCAGAAAAATATTTTGCGCGATCAATACGCGGAACTCTTTTCCCCAAGCTAATAGTGCCTTGAAGTTGCTACTTGTTAGCGAACGTGGGGGGCGCTTAGTTAATTGTTAATAGTTGCTGGTAATAATTGCTACTTTTTGGATAGACGGCGTGCTCGTGCTTACAAAAATATGTGCCCAAGCTAATTCCTAAGCTAGTATATTTGGTAATGGGAGGAGTGCAAAATGCCTTTGAGTTTTTTAAAATTTTCAGTTTTACTTTTGCTGGGACTGGTATGGACGGGTTTGCTGTACGCCGAGCCTGTGCTTGTTCTGGGGAGCTTTACTGAAAAAAATAATGCGGCTAACCAATTGCTGCGTGTTGAAGCTGAGTTAGGTAAGCGAGCTCACCTGGCAGAGGCGCTCGTCAATGGCGTGCCTTATTTTCGGGTGGTAGTACCATCTACCGGGTTGTCGATTGACGATATGAAAGTGCGCGCGGTAGCCTCCGGTTTTGCCCGGCCTTGGTCCTGGGATACACCGCTGAGTTCAGCCATCGCGCTGGCTGCGCCAGTTAAATCGTTTACTGGTGTTGTTGTTAAAGACGCTGCTACTAAAACTCTTACGCCTAGACCGAGACTGCTAAGCCCGTCGAAAGTGAACAAACCAGCGCCTAAAACCTTTGCCCAGGCGAGTTCTAACGTTACCTCCGAAGTAATTTCCTTGGACTCCGATGGCGTCAATGTAGATATCCTAATTCCGCAAATTGAAAATTTGCCAGAACCAATGATTATGGATGGTCGTCTTGATGAGTCTATTTGGTCTGAAGTCCCCGGCTACGACAACATGTTGGTTATCGACCCCGATACCTTGGCCGATACGCGCTATAAAACTGATGTGCGCATGTTTTATACCGATAAAGGCCTGCATATTGCTGCGTTTATGGAGCAGCCTCCCGAAACACTAGTCGCGCGATTATCTAGTCGTGATGAATTTATTAATCGAGACGCAATTGGGATAACTATAGACACATCGGGTGAAGGGCTTTATGGCTATTGGTTCTCGGTCAATCTTGGTGGCTCTGTTATGGACGGCAAAGTGGCGGCTGAACGGCGATTTTCCCGGGAATGGGATGGTCCCTGGACCAGTGCTACAGCGGTGTTAGAAAATGGCTGGAGTGCGGAAATGTTTCTACCATGGTCTATGATGACCATGGCGGATACGCAATCTGGTGAGCGCAAGCTTGGGTTTTGGATTAACCGTAAGGTCGCCTATATCGATGAGCGCTGGAGTTGGCCAGCCCTGCCTTTTGCCTCCAAACGCTTTATGTCTGCGCTGGCGACCATGCGCACTCCCAATGTTGAACCTAAGCAGCAGATCGCCGCGTTTCCTTTTGTTTCCCACACCATTGATGATGCTTCGGGAGAAGACGAAAGCCGGGTTGGTATAGATTTGTCTTGGCGCCCATCGACAGATTTACAGGTGACCGCCGCGATAAATCCCGATTTTGGCGCTGTCGAGTCAGATGATGTGGTGGTTAACCTCACCGCGTTCGAAACCTTCTTTCCAGAAAATCGATTGTTCTTCTTAGAAGGGCAGGAAGTCTTCACCACCACGCCGCGTAGTCAGTCCAGTTCTTCTGGCCCTACTGGACGGGGCTCTCGAGGCACTGCCTCAACTTTCACTGGCGAGCCAACGACACTGCTCAACACCCGCCGCATTGGCGGTGCAGCGCGTATTGATGTGCCGGATAACGTAGATGTTGCTGGGGTAGAGCTGGGCAGTCCGACAAATTTATTGGGCGCAGTGAAAGTCACCGGCCAGGCGGGTGGCCTGCGCTACGGGGTGCTCAGCGCGTTTGAGGACGAGGTTTCTCTGCGTGGAACAATTAATTCTGGTGTCAATCAGGGCCGGGAAATCAACGTAACCGAGGATGGTCGTGATTTTGCCGTGGTCCGTTTGTTATACGAAGATGTGGGGCAAGGGCGTCGTTCCATAGGTTATCTGGGCACCTTGGTACGTTACCCGAATGACGAGGCTGTGGTTCACGGCGTTGATTCTCACTGGTTGTCGAAAAACGGTGCATGGCAAATTGATGGTCAGTTGATTAACAGCGAAGTTTCCAGCGAGAATGGTTACGGTGGTTTGGTTGATATTTCTTATAAACCAAAACAGGGCGTGCAACATGGACTGTCGCTGGATTATCTGGACGACAATTTAAATGTAAGTGATTTGGGCTTTATTCGGCGCAACGACGTGACCTCGCTGGTTTATTCTTACTCTTGGTCAACGGGGCGCGGCTTAAAGCACCTGCGGAATAAGCGTCGCTCGGTACTGATCAGTAATTCTTGGAACACTGATGGCCTACTTGTGCGTTCAGGATTGTTTTTCCGCAATGCATGGACGTTTAAAAACCTCAGTGAAATTCGTACTGAATTTAACTATTTTCCTGCGCGCTGGGATGACCGTAATAGCTTTGGCAATGGCAAGTATAAGGTTGAGGATAGATTTGTTGGCGAGGTCGGCTTCGGTACGAATACTTCGAAAAAATTGTCTTTCAGTGCTTTGTTTGGCGTGCGTCAAGAAGAGTTGAGTAGTTGGACCAGAAGGTTTTCTATTGGCCTGACGTACCAGCCGTCTGATCGGTTCTCTTTCGACGCAGATTTAAATTATTTGCAGCGTAAAGACTGGCTTTTGCATGACCGAGATCGCTTGTTTGCAACTTACGACGCCGATGATTTTCAACCACGTATTGGTATGGACATATTTTTATCTTCCAAGCAGCAGATTCGATTTACCCTGCAGTGGGCTGGTATTACGGCGCAAGAGCGGGATTTTTATGAAATTCCTTTTAGTGAGGATGATCTTATTGCGGTTAGGGACCCAATTCGCAATGGCTTGGTGACAGCGACAAATGGTGACTTTGCCATATCTAGATTAACGGCGCAGTTACGTTACCGTTGGGAGATTGGCCCCTTATCAGATTTATTTGTTGTATATACTCGTGGTAGTAATTTACCTGATCGGGTGGATGATGGATTCTCGGATTTATTTGATGATGCATTGAATACGCCGATAGTAGACGTTTATGTTGTGAAGCTCCGGTACCGCTTTGGTAATTAGAGAAATTTAATGGTGTTAATCTTTCTGCTGCACCCTAAGTCTTATCCAAGGCTAATATGAGAGCGAGCGAAGAGCTTGAGCAAGGAGCTTGAGCAAGAAGCTTGAGAAAATCAGAAAAGATAATGGGTTAAGTTGGTTGGCCGAGATGCGGGCCAAGATGGCAGCTAAAATAAGACTGCTGAGTTAGCGTTGATGGGCCATTAAGGAAGAGGTGCGCATGACCTTTTTTGCGGCCATGCGCCTAACTTGGTGTTGGACGTGCTTAAAGCTAAACCTAAAAGCTAGTTTTAAAAGCTAGTTTTAAAAGCTATCTGCCACCTCTAACGAATCGCGTAACTCTCTCTTCAAGAATTTGCCTGAGGCATTGCGTGGCAACGCTTCGTTCATGAACCAGAAGTAGCGGGGTATCTTGAACTTAGCCAGCTTGCTTGCGCAGTGGCTGCGTAGTTCATCGGCTGTGGTGGTGGCGTCAGGCTTAAGCAGCACAGCTACGCCGACTTCTTCGCCAAGACGATCATCTAGCACACCAAATACCGTACATTCTGCGACATCTTCGTGATCAAAGATTGCGCTTTCAACTTCAGCACAATAGATGTTCTCGCCGCCGCGCAAGACCATGTCTTTTATGCGGTCGACGATGAAAATGAAATCGTCTTCATCTTTCTTGGCCATATCACCGGTACGCAACCAACCGTCGACAATAGACTCGGCAGTTGCATCTTCGCGGTTTAAGTAGCCGCGGATTACGTGTCCGCCGCGCACCCAAAGCTCGCCAGCTTGCCCTTGTGGGACTTCAACGCCGCTATCAGGATTAACCACCTTGCTCTCAAAAGCTGGCATTGCCGGACCGCAACTTGCTGGCTTGTCGACAAAATGGTCGGCGCTAATGGAGGTAATAATGCCGCAGGTTTCGGTCATGCCGTAACCTGTATTGGGTCTTGCAGTTGCAACTTCATCTTCAATTTTGCCGACCAAGTCTGGTTGTAGCTGTGCGCCACCGCCACCTAAGGTCAACAGGGTTGAGGTATCTGTTGTCGCGAAGTTAGGGTGAGAAATTATCTCACGTGCCATCACTGGCACACCGCTGACTGAGGTGATTTTTTCTTTTTCTATGAGCTCTAGCGCTACTCCGGCGTCCCATTTGTACATATGGGTTAATTTGCCGCCAGCTAACGTGGTGCCGTGAGCAACACAATTATTCGCTGTTACATGAAATAGCGGGGTGGTGACCAAAGAGGAGGGCACTGCAGGCTCTGCATCTGCTGCCAATAAGCCGTTTTTAACCGCTAAGGTGCGTTGCAGTGCGCCAGCAAACATCATGCTCCAAATATTGCTCACGCAGCCTCTATGGGTCAGCTGGGCGCCCTTTGGCTTGCCAGTGGTGCCTGAGGTATAGAATATGCACGCGTCATCGTCTGTATCAATGGCAATCATGGGCAACGGTGCCGGGTTAGCTATGGCTTCGCTCCATGGCGTAATGCCGGCTTCCTCGGTCGGAAAACGCACGCCCAAAAACTTAATGTCGCCCGCTTCTTGGCGCAGTTCGCCCAATTGACTCAGGCGCTCTGGGTCCAAAATCATGACTTTAGGCGTTGAATCTTCTAAGGCGTAACGCATTTCGCTGCCCACCCACCATGCATTCATTCCCACAACCGCTGCGCCTACTGAAAGTGTTGCCCAATAGCTGAGCATCCACTCTGGATAGTTGCGCATGGCAATGGCAACGCGATCGCCGGGCTTAACACCCTCTGCGATGAGCCAATTTGCTAGTGAACTAACTTGTTCGTGTGCTTGGGCATAGGTGATTCTTTCGTCTTCATAGACTAAGTAATCACGGTCAGCAAAAGCCTGAGTTGATAGCCATAGATCGCGAAGGTTTTGCGCGGCATTGGCGTAAGTTCTAATAGGTACGCCGCGTACTTGTTTGACAGCGATTTCGAAGTCTGCGCCCGGTGCGATAAGCTCTGCCCAGGTTTCTTTATACTCTTGATACATCTTTTTCTCCCTTCAAAAGTGCAAAGAACTGTACAGGTAAATGTCGGCTTTGCGAAGATGCTATGTGAGTGAAACGTGAAAATTTGAGATTTTGACCCATTAGGCGTTTGCTGATACGCACTAGACTTCGGGCTTTTGCGCTGCCAGTTGAGTTAGGCTTAGAAGCGTCTTAGGGGTCTCTTGGAGATGCTATTTTGCCTATACCTTCATCTATTGGCCGCTATTAGGCTGGTTTTGGGCTGGAGATTTTCAGCGATGTTTAAGGGCTTGGGCGTTATTGTTCTATTGGGTACTGTGTTATCCAATGCGCTTTGCATTTCACTATTGCTTTAACGAGACGTGAGCGAATGAATTTATCTATTGTCATACCCATTCAAGGGCACTTTAACCAATTGCTGGATTTGCTCGGCGACCTTAAAGGTTTAACCGCCGAAGTGGTTGTCGTTGAAGCTGATGTAGTCGCGGGCAACAGCACTTCAATGCAAGCAACTGCGGTCGACTTGCGCGAACAATGTAGACTGCGTGTGCTAGAGCGCGGTGGTCAGTGGCTATCTAGTCCCGCATCTCGTGGGGCACAAGTAGCATTGGGGTGTGAACAGGGGCGCGGCGCCTGGTTGTGGGTTTTGCACGCAGATACGCGAATAGATGTGCCTGTGCTTAGGTATTTTCAAACTGTTATCGCTGCTGGGCCAATTGGCTGGGGTAGATTTGACATAAGTTTTCGCGAGACGCATCAACGCCTTGAGTGCGTTGCGTTTTTCATGAATTGGCGTTCGCGCCTGACCCGTATTTGTACCGGGGATCAGGGGATGTTCTTTCACCGTGATTGTTTAGCGCGCATTGGTGGGTTCCCAAATCAACCTTTGATGGAAGACATTGAGCTCAGCCGGCGACTCAAGTGTAATGGCGAGTTGCAATTTTTTGCACCAAAACTATCGCTGCAAACCAGCGGCAGGCGCTGGTTACAAAATGGTTGGCTCAGAACCATTTTAAGCATGTGGCGATTTCGCCTAGCGTACTTTTTCGGTAAATCCCCTGAAGTACTTTACGACCAATACTACCGAAAATAATAATGCACCAATCATTGAGTATCTTCGCCAAAACGCCGCTTCTGGGTGGCTGTAAAACTCGGCTCATTCCTTTGTTAGGCGCCGAAGAAGCCATGGCCGCCCATTGTGAACTCGTGCAACGAGCATTGAGTCAGGTTGCCGGCGTTAAACATATTCAGGCCAGCCTTTGGGTGACTGAAATTGAGCAGCAAACCCAGCATTGGGCGGACCAATGGCAGTTACCCTTAGCCTTGCAAGACGGTGCTGATCTAGGTGAGCGCATGTTTCGCTGCCTCGACACGTTGTGCAAATCCGCTCGGGGTGGCGCTATGTTAATGGGCACAGATTGCCCAGGTATTGATGCCGGTTATCTAAATGCCGCGGGACAAAATCTACTTAATCATGATGTGGTACTGGGACCAGCAGAAGATGGCGGTTATGGTTTGATTGGTATGCGCCAGGCTCATAAGGCGCTTTTTCAGAACATAGAGTGGGGTACTGGTGCAGTGGCAGAGCAAACTTTGGTGGCCGCTAGCAAGCTTCAACTCAGCGTATTTCAAATGCCCAAAATTTGGGATGTTGACCGTCCTGAAGATTGGCAGCGTTATCTTTTGCTAAAGGAAAAAGAGATGAAATAAAATTACGCTATGGGCCAGATTGTTAAAAGTAAGTCGTTAAAAGCAGGCTGTTAAAAATAAACTGCTAAAAGTAGGCGGAAAAGTCCGTTGGCAGCAGAAACTGACCCATCAGTTTTATTGCCCGTTAGCTATGCGCTGCAATATGCTTAATTCTTTCAATCATAGATCTCAGGCCATTGCCTCGAGTGACCGATAGGTGGGCGAGTAGGTCTAGTTCGTCGAACAGGCCATCTAAATCTAGCGCCGTGATTGCTTCCGCACTTTGCTCGTTAGAGGCAATGAGCACTACTGCGCTAAGCCCTCTAACGATGTGCGCGTCGCTGTCTAATTGGAAATGTAATTTACCGTCTATCAGTTGATGGGTCAGCCATACCTGACTTTGGCAACCACGGATTAGGTTCTCCTCGGTCTTGTCAGCATCGGCTAAGGGCGTCAGATCTTTGCCTAAATCTATGATAAATCTGTATTTGTCTTCCCAATCATCAAAAAAACTAAAGGTCTCTTTGAGTTCTTCAAGGTCCATGCTTACGGCCATTGGTTCAGAAAACTCCTAATTCTAGTTGGGCTTCTTCGCTCATCATGTCTCGGGACCAAGGCGGGTCCAAGACCAATGCTACTTCCACTGTATTAACGCCTGGTGCCTGCATGACGCGATCTTTGACTTCCTCGATAAGCACTGGACCCATGCCGCACCCCGGTGCGGTTAGTGTCATTTCAATGTCCACCCGCCCTTGCTGAGTTTTGACCGCATAGATGAGGCCGAGGTCCGCAATGTTGACGGGAATTTCTGGGTCGAATACTGAGCGTAGGGCGTGCCAGATATGCTCTTCGTCTAGAACACCTGGGCCAGTAGTAGACTCTGGAAAGAGCAAAGGCTCTATTTTTAGGCCAATGGCATCAGCATCCATGCCAGCGATACGTGCCATATTGCCATTGAGGATAACGGTGAAGGTGCCACCCAATGATTGTGTGAGGGTGATAAATGCGCCGGAGGGAATCTTCACCGGGTCGCCGGTAGGTACTAAGCGCGCCGCGCACTCTCTAGTGGTTGTAACAATACGTCGTTCCATAGCGGCTATGTCTTTGCAGTTGCGTCTGTGGCTAAATCTGTTGCGCTAGCGGTGCTAGCGGAACTTTGATCATCGTCAGCCTCTTTAGAAAGCGCAAAACTCTCGCCACATCCACAATAACTTTGTGCATTGGAGTTTTTGAAAACCAGCGCAGAGTTCAACCCTTGTGTCACCATGTCGATCTCTGTGCCAGTGACTAGCGCCACATCATCTTGGTGAATGCAAATATGCACGCCATCGGCTACTTCAACCTGAATGTCATTGGCCAAGGTGTCTTCCAAAAAGTCCAGCGTATACATAAAGCCATTGCAGCCACTTTCCTTCACGCCCAGGCGTAAAAAGCGTGAGCGCGTGAGTTCTACTTGCTTGCGAATGTGCTCGCAGGCTGTGGGTGAAACGGTAATTTGTGTATTCATATTATTTGTATCGGTTATCCATCAGCTTAGGCTGGTTTATTCTCTATTAGTACGCAACTATTAGTACGCAACTAGCAAGTTAGGAAAATTTTGGCGAAAAATGCTCGGGCAGCGCATTTTTACAAGCCTTTTTAAAAAGCCGCTACAGAAAAGTGGTCGCCTTTTGCACACCGGCAATCAACCTCTCTACATCCTCTTCATTGTTATACAGACTAAACGACGCTCTTACAGTGCCGGGAATGCCTAAACGAGTCATTAGCGGCATATTGCAATGGTGTCCGGAGCGTACGGCAATACCCTGCTGGTCGAGTAGGGTACCCACATCGTTTGGGTGGCTACCTTCAATTAAGAATGAAATCACCGCCGAGCGTTCTGTCGGTTGACCAACAAGTTGAAAACCTTCGATTTGCTGCAATGCAGCTAGAGCCTTACGAATGAGCTCACCTTCGGCTGCAACTAGGTCCGCTATAGGTTGCTGATTAAGGTAGGTGATGGCTGCGCCAAGACCAATGGCACCGGCAATGTTAGGTGTGCCTGCTTCAAATTTATAGGGTGCAGACTGATAAGTACTAGAAGTCAGTGTGACATGTTCAATCATCTCGCCACCGCCTTGCCAAGGAGGGAGGGCCTCAAGTAACGCTTCGCGACCATACAATACGCCTATGCCTGTGGGCGCATACAACTTGTGTCCTGAAAACACGTAGAAGTCACAGCCCAGATCTTTCACGTCCACGGGCAGGTGTAATATCGCTTGGGCGCCGTCAACTAAAGTCAGTGCGCCTACGTCTTGCGCCATTTTAATCAAGGCCTTGGCAGGGTTAATTGTACCCAAACCATTTGAAACGTGGGTAAAGGCGAACAGGGCAGTATTCTTTGTCAGCTTTGCCGCCGCGTCATTAAGATCTAACTCGCCATCGTCTGTGATAGCCACAGCCTTTATGTTGGCGCCAGTTCTCTCTGCGAGCATTTGCCAAGGCACAATATTGGAGTGATGTTCTAATTCAGTAATCAGAATATCTTGGCCTGGCTTTATCCTCTGTGTGAGGACATTGGCCACTAGGTTTATGGCCTCAGTAGTGCCTCGAGTGAAAATAATTTCTTTGCGACTTTCAGCGTTGATAAACGCTTGGCAGAGGCTTCTTCCCGATTCCATCATCTGGGTCGCTTCTTCTGCCAGTTCATGGGCCGCACGATGCACATTAGAATTGTGCTGCTGGTAGTACTTATCTATGGCATCTATGACAACTTGAGGCTTTTGTGTTGTGGCACCGTTATCTAAGTAAACCAGGGATTTACCTCGGCTTTGTCTCGCCAGTATTGGAAAATCGCTGCGAATACTCAAGCGGCTTGCTCCTGCTTGATGGCATTGATCAATATGGGTAGCGCAGCTTCTGCTAGTGGGCCTTGGGTGCACTGGCGTAAAAAGCCTTCGCTGAGTAACGCCTGGGCAGCCTCTGGACTAATGCCGCGGCTGGTTAAGTAGAAAAGTTCTTGGTCACTGAGTTGGCCAATGGTTGCGCCGTGGGCACAGGTCACATCGTCGGTGTAAATTTCTAATTCAGGCTTGGTGTTGATCGTAGCGTTTTTGCCTAAGCCTAAATTTTTGTTGGCCAAGGTCGCATCAGTGCCACTGGCACCTTCATGGATGTGAATGCGACCGTTAAAAGTGCACTTGCCGCCATCAGCAACAATATTGTGCACAACTTGTTTGCTTTTACCGTTAGGCACTAAGTGCTCTAAGGTAACTTGCTGATCTAAAGCCATTTTGCCGCCAATCATGGCAGCGCTGATCAGTTCCGCATTGGCACCTTGGCCGGATATCCGAATTTGAATATCTTGTCGTCGTAGCCCGGCGCCTGTCGTGTGATTGTTTAGCAGATAGTCGGCGTTCTTGCCAATGTCGACGGCTAAGTACTGCCAGTGCAGTTGTGCTTGATCAAGGCTATTGCGCGAATGCTTCAGGCGGCTGCTTTCTGCAAGGCTTATCCATAGCGTATTTTGAGGCTTCAAGTTACCAACAAAATTCTCTAACAAAGTCGCTTCTGCGTTTCTGCCAAGGCTCAATAATACGGGCACCGTACTGTCGCAGTGATGAATTTCTAGTGGCACTTCTAAGGCCTTTTCAATATGAATAAAAAGCACCTGTTGGGCGTAGCAGAGTCGCGCAAAGGCCTCTGGGGCTTGCGATAAATCAAAGCCGAAGCCTAGATTCTGTTGCGGTTCGTGGTTGATTTGAATGCCTGGTTGCTCGCCACCAACAATAGTAGGTAAGCTCATAGCGCTGTTCAGACCTTCTAACACAGGTGCTGTTTTGGAATATTTCCAGCGCTCTCTATGCAGGGTGCTGTTGAGTGCCGCAGTCAATAAGTTGGGCGCGTCATTACTGCCGGTTAGTTCTGCGGGTAGCGTAAGCAAACCCTGAGAGAAGTAGTTGGGTAAGGTGACAGCTTGAGGAAGGCTTAGGTCAGCCATGCGTAACCTTTCTCTTCTAATTCTAGGGCAAGAGATTTGTCGCCAGATTGAACAATTTTGCCGTCTGCTAGGACGTGGACAAAGTCGGGCACAATGTAATCTAACAGTCGCTGGTAGTGAGTGATAAGTACCACACCATTATTTTCATTTTTGTATCTGTTCACGCCCTCTGCGACAACCTGTAGCGCATCAATGTCTAGGCCTGAATCAGTTTCGTCGAGGATCGCCAGTTTCGGCTCGAGTAGTAGCAACTGCATAATTTCATTGCGCTTTTTCTCGCCGCCGCTAAAGCCTTCGTTGACCCCACGCTTGAGAAACTGTGGATCTAGATCGACGGAGGTAGCAAGTAAGCGGACTTGTTTTATGAAAGCTGCAGTATTCGGCTGTTCTTCACCTCGAGCCCTGGCTAAAGAATCAACACTGGCCTTAAGGAATTCCATATTTGAAACGCCGGGAATTTCTACCGGATACTGAAATGCTAAAAACAGGCCTAGTTGGGCACGTTCATGGGGCTCTAGTTCGGCAAGATCTGCATCAGCTAAGGTCATCGATCCATCGGTGATGGTATATCCGGGTCGCCCGGACAGTACGTTGGCTAATGTTGATTTACCCGAACCATTAGGACCCATAATCGCATGGACTTCGCCCGGGTTAACACTGATGTTCAGTCCTTTGAGGATTGCTTTTTGTTGGTCTTGAGCACCGACCGTTGCGTGGAGGTTTGTAACTTCTAATAAACTCATCCTACGGCTCCTTCCAAACTGACTTCTAACAATTTCCCTGCTTCCACTGCAAATTCCATAGGTAATTCTCGGAATACTTCTTTACAAAATCCGTTAACAATCATGCCTACTGCTTTCTCTGCATCGATACCGCGCTGCTGGCAAGCAAATAGCTGGTCGTCGCTGACCTTTGAGGTGCTGGCTTCGTGCTCGATGATGGCTGAATTATTTTTGTTCTCGATGTACGGGAACGTATGGGCGCCGCATTGCCCGCCGATGAGCAACGAGTCGCACTGGGTGAAGTTGCGTGCGTTTTCCGCGGTAGGGGATATGCGCACCAAACCTCGATAGCAGTTTTCGCTGAAACCAGCACTGATGCCTTTGGAAACAATAGTGCTTTTGGTGTTCTTACCCATATGGATCATCTTTGTTCCAGTATCCGCTTGCTGGCGGTTATTGGTTAGCGCTACTGAGTAGAACTCACCTACTGAGTCGTCGCCGCGTAACACCACGCTTGGGTATTTCCATGTGATAGCAGAACCTGTTTCTACTTGGGTCCACGATATCTTCGAGCGCGCGCCACCACACAGCCCACGCTTAGTAACAAAGTTGTAAATTCCGCCTTTGCCGTTTTCGTCGCCTGGGTACCAGTTTTGTACCGTGGAGTATTTGATTTCAGCATCTTCCAACGCGATTAACTCGACCACTGCTGCGTGGAGCTGATTTTCATCGCGCATTGGCGCCGTACAACCCTCTAAGTAGCTGACGTGTGAACCTGCATCGGCAATGATCAGTGTGCGTTCAAATTGACCCGTATTGCGCTCATTGATGCGAAAGTAGGTAGACAACTCCATTGGGCAACGTACGCCCTTAGGTATATAGACGAAGGAGCCATCGCTGAATACAGCTGAGTTCAGCGCCGCATAAAAGTTATCTTTTTGTGGAATAACGCTGCCCAAATATTTTTGGATGATTTCCGGGTGGCTGTGCACAGCTTCGGAAATTGGGCAAAAAATCACCCCAGCTTCGGCTAATTTTGCTTTGAAGGTGGTGGCAATGGAGACGCTGTCAAAAACCACATCTACGGCTACATTTGAGCCCATGCTCGGTATCGGTGGCACATTGGCGTTAACAACACCCGCAAGTACCGCTTGTTCATGCAGAGGGATACCTAGTTTTTCGTAGGTGCGCAGTAGCTCTGGATCTACTTCATCAAGAGACTGTGGGCCATCGGCCTGGCTCTTGGGTGCTGAATAGTAGGAGATTTCTTGGAAATCAATTGGCGGATAATGTACATGAGCCCACTTTGGCTCAGGCATTGTTTTCCAATGTGCGAAGGCTTTCAGGCGCCAGTCGGTAAGCCATTGAGGCTCATTTTTACGTGCTGAAATAAAGCGCACCGTATCCTCGTCCAACCCAGGTGCTAGGGTATCGGACTCTATATCGGTGACGAACCCTGCACTGTATTCGCTGCGGGCTTCGACGAGATCATCAACAGATGTCTGACTCACTGTGTCTCCTGATTTGAAAAGGTCTTCGGATGGCTGCTTGCCGCACTAACTAGCGGTGCATTTGGCATACGCTCGAGAGGGGCTATGGTACATCCCGAGCAATGTCTAAGTAAATCAATCTACCTAAGTCTGGTAAATGGGGACTACTGTCTAAACTACAATCCACAACAGCTGGTACATTACTTGTACTTTTACCTACCCCGTTTTGACAGGTTGTTTAGCGACATCCCGGGTAGTATTAAAGGTACGCTTTTGTGGATGAATTGTCCGTGAAAGGGCTGCAAACATCCTGGGTTGAGTGAATTCCGGCAGTTTGCTGGCTGGGGTGGGGCGCTCACGCTAGCAATGACCGTGTGTAAGTCGTCTGAGGCTGGAAAAAGCAGAGCCAATGCTTCCGATGTCGTAGATTGGGCGTTAGAATCCTCTGATCACTGTGCCATGCCAATTTACACTCAAATAAGACTCCTTTATGCCTAAGCTCCAGCGTCTGCCGGAATCCAATGTTGACTATGTGTACGGGATTTTTTTACTGACCGAAAAGCACAAACTGATTCGCGCTCTGAAAAAGATACATCAGCCGTCGGTCCATGGGACGCGAACTTGGGGTTCTGCATTTTTGACCATGGACTACTTGACCCATAACCCAATTAGCCAAGGCTGCAAGGTCCTTGATCTTGGTTGTGGCTGGGGTGGCGCGTCGGTATTTTGTGCACATAAGTTTAAGGCACAGGTTACTGCGGTTGATTTAGATCCGGCAGTATTTCCGTTTCTGAACGTTTTTGCAGAAATTAATTCGGTTGAGGTGAAAACTCGCAAAGCAGATTTTACCAAACTCAAAGGGCCAGATTTGGGCCAGAACCAGGTGATTCTGGGCAGCGATATCTGCTTTTGGGACTCGTTGGTGGAGCCTTTAGTTAGAATGGTCAATCGAGCCATTAACAACGGCGTAGAACGGATTATTATTGCCGATCCCGGTAGACCAACCTTTTATGAATTTTGCGACAAGGTCTCTTCCAAGCATAAGGTCAGCCTGCAAGAGTGGTATAGCGTCGAGCCAGATCGCAGTGTCGGCGAAATTGTCGAAATTAGGCCATCCTAAAACACAATACTCGGCTCGGGCGCGTCTATTTGTCCGGCTTTTGAACCGTTTCAGTTGGCAGGTTTAGACGCTAAAGCTTACGAACTGGCGTTGTTCAGTAAAAACCCCTTTAGCTGCTTAGCCATACTGTTACAGGCATTGTTCTGCACCCTAGCAATAATTGGAATAGGTACCACAATGGCAGGCATATAGCTGGTTCCGTCCGCATCAGAAGATATCCGCCCTACAGTTTTGCCGTCATCTGTATCCCAGATTGTTGCCTCGTAAGAGGCATCATTTTCCCAAGTTAAAAAACCAAAACAGCCAGCGCCGCCGGGTGATACTGAACATGCCAGCGAGCCAGAGGATGAGGTGCGCTGAGTTTTTCCGTCCAGCCATATGAGATATTTAATGCCCAGTTCGCTTAATCGATCGGCGAGTAATCGGTGTTCTAAAAGTTTGGGTAGTTCATTTACTTTTATTGGTGCTGTGCGCGGCTCAAACCACGGAAAGGTTTGATCCTTAAAAGTTTGTTCGCTGACAACATTCAGTGCATTGGCACCTTTGGCTAAATCTTTTGCCACACAGGCAACAAAGTTGATTTCAGTCTCTTCATGGCTGGGTCTATTGCTACGCCCGATTACCACAACAGAGTCGCCCATTTGAATGCCGGTCTCGCGTTCCCGCACTTGCTGTATGGTGGAGTTGACGCAACCAAATAAAAAGCTGGTGATGCACAGGGTGAAAATGAACTTCATTGTACTGCCCTCGTGATTGAATAAATGGGTCGTATGTAAGCGCTCGTCATTCTGCTAAAGGCTCGATAGCAGCAGCTTGCTCTTGCACCTTAGTTTTTTGCTCTTTAGTTTCTTGCTCTTTGGCGCCGGTTACAGGTTCTGGCACTTGTTCTGCTTCCAGCTGCGCAACGCCTGTGTTGTCAGCTGTATTGTCAGCTGTGTCGCCAGCTGGTTTTTCATCTGCCGTGGTTACTGTCGTGCTTTCTGCCGTGTTCTCGGCTTTAGTCAGAATAGCTGGTGTGCCTTTCTCACCCGCAGCCCATCGCCCAGCTACAGCCTCAGATTGAAAGTTTAGGCTGAAAAAGGCCATGGCATCTCTGCACGCTGATATAGCTGCGGCTTTAAGACCTGCGTCGTCCCCTCGGTAGTCATTCTGATTTGCCTTGCCGTAGGCGGGAAGGTCCCACGAGCCGATAAGATTTGCTTCGTTATCATAAAAATTGAATCGATAGCGCATCCACACTTCAAAGTACTCTGAGCGTGTTTGGCGCGGTAGGGCCATCTGCATTTGCATAATTTCTGGTAGCAAAATGGCATCTACACTGTCGCTACTTGCCAGTTTCTCAAGCACTGTATATTCGCTGAATAACCCTTCGCCCAACCGGTTAAACATGTTGCCTTGGGCGCCACCGATATGAATATTGAATTGGCCAGAACCTTTGATCTCTTCACTATAGTTATAGTTGAGCAGTTCGTCGGTCAGGACTATGCCTGCATGTAGGGGGATGGGTTCAAGTAATGGTGTTGGGAACTGACTTTCCAAATTCACTTGGGCACCACTACAACCGGCAGCAAAAACCCCTAACGCTAATGTTATTGTTGATTTTAGTTTCGCCCAGCCGGCTTTGGTAGTTAGTGCCGCAGGGGTGCTCCAAGTGTTGGTTTTTAGCATAGCGCTTCTCATTGATATTGGGTGAGCCCGACAAAGGTGCCGTCATTGCGGTAAGCCAGTTCGCGCATTAGGGCTGCGAAGCGAAAGGTTCTGGCGTTTGGGCGATCGAGAAAAACTGGGAATCCTACTGCGTGTATGCGAACTCTGCGGCGGCCAGATTCATCAGCCAAATTAATTCGGTCAACGGCTTCAACAACCTCTTCTATGGAGTTGCCAGTGTAGTCATCGCCGAATACATACACGCTGATACGTTTTTCTGGGTCGTAGAAAGTTGAAACGGCTTCTTCAATGCCTTCCACTGGGCTGGAATTGCTAAAGGGCGCCCAGTTGCGCAGTGTACTTACAATGCTGCTGCGGCGACTTGGGCTGTCTTCTATCCACCGGCGGGCGAAGGCGGGGAACATGTAATCACCCATATCGTTCATGACTTGAATACCCTTTACGTTGGGGTAAATCGCCAAGGTCTCACTGACTTTTTGTACGGCTTGGCCCCAGGCGGCACTTTGCATGCTGCCGGATGTGTCGATAACAAAAATAATATATTCAGAGTCAACGGCGATGCCGCCAACCAGTCCTGAATCGCGCCGGAAATCTAGCCCTAAAAGGCGCTCCATTTCATCGGTTAAACTTTGTCTGGCGGAAGCAAGCTGCTGATTTTCATAGGAAATTTCCTGTTCAGCTGCGGCCAAATTGTCAAAGCGACCGAGCACTTTGGTTAACTGGGATTGTAATTCTGCGAGTGCCACTAACTTACTTTGCAGGTCGCTATTTTCCAATTGGATTTGTCTGCGTAATTCGCTGATTTTGCCTCTGATTTCAAACAGTGCGGCTTCGCGTTGCTGTACTTGTTCAGTTAAATCTACAACGCTGGTTTCTAATACTTCAGGCTGAAAGGTTTTAGTTAGCATTAGCAGTAGGATGATCGCTCCGAAGCCACAACAGATGACGTCTAAGAACGATACGCTGAATTCTTCTACACCTCGCCTTTTGCGCATTTAGAGCCAACCTTGTGATTGAACAGTCAGTGAAAAAACACTCTGCTGAGTATTTTTTCGCACATTAGTCAAAGTAAGCGACGGAATTTGCCACAACTCAAGGTAAATCTCTCCAGCGGTCACTTTCCTCTCTTGCTCTGTGGTTGTGGCGGCCATTGGAGCAATCATTGGAGCAATCATTGGTGTGGTCACTGCCGCTGTCACTGCCGCTCGCATTATGGCCAATCCCACGAAGGAGAGATGAACGCACCGCCAGAAACTCGCGCCAATTGCCACCAGGCTGCGCCAGCTAGCGGGTCGCCTTCCATTGGGAACAAGATGACATTGACCGGAATTTGTCGCGGCAGCCGTTCGGCGGCGGCTCTAAACAGTTCTAGCCTTTTGTTGCCGGCAACGGTTGCACTTCTTGGTTCGGCATTGCCTC
>CAJJAQ010000182.1 GCA_905182095.1 uncultured Pseudomonadales bacterium
ATGCAATTTCGTTCATTTTTCTGAGCGAAAACCCCATCATGTTAGGTGGATGTTTTGTTCTCCACCACATTGTCGTCAACCTGTTCATCCATTGTGATCAGTTCACCTGTGATAGTTGCGCCGGGGCTAACTGCCAATTTCAGGAAACGGATCACACCGCTCACGTTAGCTGCAGGTCCAATTGAGACGCTTACAGTGCCCGTAATATTTGCTTCAACTTGCCCAGAAATCTCTATTTTTGGCGCAAGGATTTCTCCCGTGAATTTCCCGCCTTCAAGAATTTTCACGAGGCTATTTTCGTCTCCAGTACTGGTGACCGAGCCATTTACCGTTCCGGCGATGACCAGTTCGTTGCAAAACGTAATGTCACCGCTCAAAAAGGTTCCCGCGGCTACCAAACTTGTAGCCGTGTCTCGGCTTTTTTTAGAAGTCATTTGAAGGGACCTGAATGAACGTTCTCTATTACTATCGGTTAAGTCTACTATAAGTTGACTAAAAAAGACCGATACTGTCACCATCTTTTGAATTGTTAGTAACTGACGCCCATTCCGGCTCTGGCATCGTTGTTAACGCCATAATTTGCGATTGGGTAGCGCAAGCCGTTTTTTGCCAACGCTTCTAGTCCTTGGACCACTTTGGGTAAAAAATGTGGGGGGATTGCCATGAGCAATTCGTCTTCCATAACACCGCCATATCTGCGTTCTGCGAAGCAGGGTATGGACAGGCTGGGTTCTCCGGTGGACAGTGCGCGCCCCCATGAGTCGGCACAAGCGGACTCTCCGACGCATGAAAACTCTAACTTTTTATAGCCGGTCCATTGCAAGCCATTGATAAATATAATCATTTGTGCCGGCGTTGCGTAAATTAGGCAAATATCAGGTGGGTTTAATCGACCGCTCGCAAGGGGGCTCACTGCCATAGCTTCGTAGCTGCCAAAAGGCACCACATCCATGGCTTCCTGGTGTGCTGCGGCATCTTCTGGTGATCCGTACCAAACGCCATTCATGCGGTCCCCTGATAGCCATTCGTCGTTTCTTGGGTGCAGGCCGATCACAGTGCTACATTGGGCGCCAACCAAATCATCCGCTGTGATACCCACAGTCCACCCGTTGCGCGAAGCTTGGCCGACAATTTGGTCGGTTGTGTGAATATCTTTGGGTCTGCGTATTCTAGGGATTGCGGCCATTTCCTCTTTGCTGGCAAAAAGTTTCATACCAATGGGGGTGGTTCTTAGTCGCAGCAGCCTATTCAGATCATCTACAACTTTGGCCCCGTCGAAATCTAGGTCGCTGGCAATAATTGCGCTCATTATCTTTCTCCCTTGTGTAATTAATACGACACTAAATGTGTCTGCGGTTCTGCCAACTTTATTGTTTGGCTCAAATTTTGGGCGCTACCTTAAGGCCTATCTTTTTACCTCATGCGTGAGCTGTGCCAGAGGCATGCTTAGCTTGGTAGGTTGAATACGAAATGTTTACAAATCTGTGTCAATTTCTCTGGCTCATCGTAATGGGCCATATGGCCACTGTATTCCAGCCAATGGTGCTCATGGGTTGCGAATGCTCTGGACCTTTGCTCCAGTTCATTGACGGCGAAATGGCCGTCAAAATCTGCGGTGGCCATTTCCTTGGCCCAATATTCATAAGACAACCGTCCGCTGATGAGACAAACCGGGGCTTTGATTTGACGCCAAAAATTGATGTTGGTTTGTAGGTTTACCCCAACAAAGACGCTATTTGCACGACTATCAAAAACCCAATGTAGTTCGCCACCGACCTCTTTAACTAAGTGCGAGGCGATACGTTGAGCTTCTTCGACCAGCATGCGCGGATTGTTGAGGCGTAATTTGTTTGCTGCTTCCTCGTGGCTTTGCAGTGCACGTGAGGGGTGATATTTTTTCTTCAGGCGGTTAAGTAGCATAAAGCGCAGGGATTGCATTTGTTGCTCAATATCGCCCTCGTTGGGACGCTTTGGTGGCCCAAGTCCCTCCACTAAAATTGCCGCTTTGGTGAGCTCGGGAAATAGGGCAGCGAACTTGCTGACGATATGGCCACCCAAGCTATGACCAAAAAGCATTACCGGGTCTTGGGTCAGTTGGTCAACCACCTCGTGCAGATCAAGAATATAGTCGTTGATACTATAGGCATCGCTGTGGCCACTGGCCCCGTGGCCACGCAGCTCTAGTAGCAGCACCCTGATTTTGCCGTCGCTGATGCGTTGAGCAATGGGTACGAGAGACCAGGCAGAGTCGCGCAATCCATGCAACATGACCAATGTTGGTATTGGCCCTGGCGGCTCTTGGCCAGGCGCGTGGTTAACCTCCTCTGTGTGGGCTTTTACTTCAAGTACGTTAAGTTTTATGCCATTACTCATAACCTCGTGATGGGTCACGAGGTTTGCCTCAGATTGCATGTTCAGAATACTAGCCTTTGACGCGGGAGAAGTTGGGGGGTCTCTTCTCAATAAAGGAGCGAACGCCTTCACGAAAATCGTCTTTTTCGAGCGATACAGCCATCAAATCATTGGTTTCCAGCATAGCTTCGCCCAAAGGCATATTCAGGTGACGATATACTTGAGCCTTTATTACTTGCATAGACACTGGCGCTGAGTTGGCTGCTAGCCCGCGTATGTAATCTTCGGCTGCTTTTCTCGACTCACCGTCCTCCACCAATCGTTCGGCTAGCCCGAGCTCTTTCGCTTCTTCGCCGTTAAATTTACGTGCACTCCAAAGTAGATCTAGGGCATTACCTGAGCCAATTAGCCTGGGCAGTGTCCAGCTGACACCGTGCTCTGCGACCAAACCACGTTGTGAAAAAGCGGTGCTGAATTTTGCATTGCGCTCAACGATACGCATGTCTGCCAAGGTTGCGACAGCAAAAGCCAAGCCCGCGCAGGCACCGTTGATAGCGACAATAATCGGCTTACGCACAGACATAAGATAGGTATAGGTGGTTTGGAAGTTTTCACCGAGGGATGTATCTCCTGGCGAAGCTTTTAGTGACGAAAGGTCGTCGCTTTGGCCGTTGCCGCCACTGCTCATTGAATCTAGGGCGTTCATATCCATGCCGGGGCAGAAGCCGCGACCAGCGCCGGTTAACACGATGCCGACAACGCTTTCGTCTTTTTCGGCAGCTGCAAAAGCGTGACGAATTTCGGCCAGCATTCTGGCTGTGAAGGCATTTAATGCCTCGGGGCGGTTCATGGTAATCACCGCCACTGGATCGTTTACTTCATAAATAATTTCTTGGTATTCGTGTGCGCTCATGAGTCTCTCCCTTTCTTTATGTCTCCCAGAGATTACCGTTTACAACCGCGCTGCGCTATATCTGTGCCCAAGGAATTAACTTGCCCATTAGACTTGGGAATTCAGCAGTAGAGCATCTGGTGAGCCCGTGACGAAAAAACGTACGCTTTTGAATTCATCAAATTCGCCTAAATTTGGCAGGGTAAGAGCTTCCGCTTGATGAAATAGACTGAAGTCCGGGTCATCTATTGTGGCTATTCGCGAGTCGGCAATGAGCAATATTCCATTCAGGGCTTTGATTTTTTCGAGCAAGGCAAAATTGCTTCGGTCGTAAAGAACGTCAGCCATGAGAATGAGATCTAAGTCTTTAGGTAAATCATCGATATCTGCGCATAACTGGATGTCTGTATGGTTTAGCTCAGCGTTAGTTTTTGTTGCTAACAGCGCTTGTTTGTCATTGTCGCAGGCCCAGACTTTGGCTGCGCCGGCTTGCTTTGCAGCTATGGCTACCACGCCGGAGCCAGACCCGATATCCGCAACACGTTTATTCTTTACCGCAGCGGGGTTGTCAATGAGCCACTTTGCCAACGCCAAGCCGCTCCCCCAACAAAAAGCCCAGTAGGCGGGTTTTGCAATGACATCACGCATGACCTGTTCTGGCAATGGACCGGTAGGGAAGTTGCTTTTGATTAGCGCCAATCGAATATTGGGCACTTCATCTAGGCTAGAAATTTCTAGCTCTGAGGAGGGTAGGGTAAGCCTTAGTGCTTTGAGCAGTTCATTCAGATTTGCTTGCATTTTTATGTTCTTTGCACTCCTTCCGTTAGAGGATTTTGGGTGAAAGGTGGTTGTTGAGCCTTGATATTGCGGCAGTTGGACTTGGGGCGCTAGCCTTGGGCGCATATTATCCGTAGTCTATTCTCCTTAAAAAACGTATTCGCAAATATGTGCGCGGGGTGGGGAGCCAAAAATATGAGTGACGAGAAAAATCAAGTTCAGGGCAAAGACAAGAGCGGTGCTGAAAGCCTGGTAGAGACATTAGTAGATGCCGGGGTAGAGGTTTGTTTTGCTAACCCCGGAACATCTGAAATGCATTTCGTTGCCGCCTTGGACAATAACCCCCAGATGCGCTGTGTCTTAGGGTTGTTTGAAGGCGTGGTGACTGGCGCAGCTGATGGTTATGGGCGCATGAAAGGCTCCCCTGCAGCAACATTGACCCATTTAGGGCCTGGCTTAGGTAATGGCTTAGCCAATCTGCATAACGCAAAGAAAGCGCGCACGCCGGTGGTCAATGTTATTGGTGATCATGCCACCTTTCACCGCAAGTATGATGCGCCGCTCACCTCGGATGTTGAAGGTATTGCCAAGCCCATTAGTGGTTGGGTCAAGGTCTCTCAATCAGCAGATGATGTGGCCCAAGATGGCGCCGAGGCTGTGCAAGCGTCCATGGCGCCTCCAGGTCAAGTTGCCAGTTTGATTTTGCCAGCAGACACTGCGTGGAACAGAACCACGGCTGTTGCGAAGCCATTGCCATTAAAACAGCCAGCCCCAGTGAATACGGATAACGTTGACGATACCGCTCGGGCACTTAAATCTGGTGAACCCTGCGTAATGCTAATCAACGGTATTCTCACCGCAGAGCGCCTGGCTATGGCGGATAGAGTTGCTCAGGCCACAGGCGCTAGAGTAGTCACAGACACTTTTGTTTCTAGATCGCAAAGAGGCGCAGGTCGTGCCGAAGCCATGCGCTTACCTTATTTTGGCGAACAGGCGGCTGAAGTACTGAAGGGCACCAAACACCTCATTTTGATCAGTACCCAGCCACCGATTACCTTTTTTGCCTACCCAGATAAGCCTAATTGGCTGACCCCAGAGGGCTGTGAGCTGCATACATTAGTAGAGAGAGACGGTGACATCGACGGTGCTCTTGAAGCATTAATAGATGCTGTAGGTGCTCAGACCGTGCAGCCTAATTTGGTGGAATTTGCTCGACCGGATATGCCCAAGGGGGAGCTCAACCCGCAAAGCATAGGACAGTCATTAGCCCACCTTTTTCCGGAAAATGCCATTGTGGTAGACGAAGGCGGAACCTGCGGTGGTGGGTGCACTGCCGCGACTAGAACGTCGGCTCCTCACGATTGGTTGATGTTGACCGGTGGATCTATTGGCTACGGCCTACCGGCGGCTACTGGCGCGGCCATTGCCTGCCCTGGTCGTCAAGTGATTAGTCTAAATGGTGACGGCAGCGCAATGTACACGTTGCAGGCTCTCTGGACCCAGGTGCGTGAAAATTTGAATATCACCACAATTATATTCGCAAATAGAAAATACGCTATTTTGCAGGTTGAATTTGGTCGTGTGGGTGCACACAACCCAGGTCCTAAGGCCATGAGTATGTTAGATCTGACTAAGCCGGAGTTGAACTGGGCTTCGTTAGCAGAAGGCATGGGCATGCCAGCATGGAGGGCAACGTCCTTAGAACAATTTAACAAAGCGCTGAAGGCTTCGCTGGAGACTCAAGGACCTTCACTGATCGAGGCCATGGTTTAGGTCAAGTGAGGATCCTAGCCAGCGGTTGCTAACGGAGCAACTGCGATGCAGGCGTTGAGATAATTTGTGTTGCGACTAAGCGAGTTAGATGGATGGACAGTTGGAGAATCGATAAAACATTATGGGCTACGGGTTTAGCAGTACGCGTTCTGGCAGGTACTCTGGCGGTCGTGTTTTTGTCACTCTTATTGGGCAGCGCAATGGTATCTGCCGGCGAAACGCCAAAGCAGAACGTGGAATTTCGCTGGAAGTTTCTTAAAGTAGGTGCGATGGATTTTGAAATCGGCCCCGCTTTTTTTTCGAAAGCTGCGGTAAATGCGGGTGAATTTGGTCAGCCTTTGTTCGTAACTGCCACCCAAGCAGAGCTTTTCGAGAGTAACGCTAAAAGCTCAGATCAGGGGCGGAAAATTGCGCCAACCGTTCATTTAGCCGTTACGGGTGTAACAAATGGCCCTTTAAGATGGTTTAAAAATTATCATGCTCGAGCCGAGTTAAAGGTTGCCCCACGAGCGCGCGCTTTTACCCTAAAAGGAGAAGACGGTGGGGTATATGAAGAGCGAGAGTTGATCTTTGCGTCTGGTTTGCCGCCTCGAGTCGAATCATTTGTGGATTCTACTGCCTTGGCACCCCTAGACGTTCAAAGTGCGTGGAAAAGCGATACCGTAGACCCATTGACTGTTTTTGAGTGGATGATTTTTTCTGCTGTAAAAGGCCAATCTTGTGCCAAAAACTTTTGGATATACGATGGTAAGCGCAGATACGCTGCTCGAACCGCTGATCTAGTCGATAACATTGTCACTGATGTAATGGAAAAAACGGTCTTATCGGCAGGTCTAAATCCTGTTAAAGAGTTCGTCGTTAGCTGTAGATTGACTCTGGTCGGTAGTAATAACCTCGAAAAAACAAGAATTGATGCGAAAAACGTCAGCGCATTGAAATTA
>CAJJAQ010000183.1 GCA_905182095.1 uncultured Pseudomonadales bacterium
TGCCACCAAAGGGTATGAGAGCATCTATTTTTGACCAATTGATAGCGGCCTTTGCCAACTTCAAAGGCTCTAAAAGTGAGGGAATGAAATATAGTCCCGGTTCGATGGTTAAAACCATATTGGTAGCTAACGGTCGTGTCAGTCTGAGGGTGGAATAAGACGCCGGAGGTGGCGCCTGTTCACCATTGAGGTTGATTTGGTGACCACCAACATCATGCACTTGAATACCCAGAAGGTGGCCTAGTCCGTGTGGACAAAACGGCTCTGTTAAACCTTGCGCGAAGGCTTCTTCGGCGCTGCACGAGAGCAAGTTATGCTCTACCAGTACGTCAGCGAGTTGTCTGTGCATGAGCTTATGCAGGTCTAAGTAGTGACTGCCATTGGTCACAGCGTGGGTAAGTTTTAGCTGGTGGGCATCCATTGATTTTATTAGTGCCGCAAATTCATTGCCAGCCTCATTTGAGTAACATTGGCTGCCTACATGGGTGCGTGTGATATCGCTGGCGTAGCCGTTAAAAGTGCCACCGGCATCAATGAGTAAACTATTTAGGTTTTTCGCTGCTGTTCTATCTTGGTGCTGATAATGCAGCAGACTAGCGTGTTCATTTTGCGCAATGATATTGGAGTAGGGTAGAGCCGCTTCATTGTGCCCAGTTGCCTTTAAATAGCTCAGATGTATTTCAAATTCTGTGGCGCCAGCTTGAAATGCATCAATTGCAGCCAAATGACCCATTACACCGATATTGCTAGCACATTGCATGGTTTCTAATTCATAGGCTGTTTTGCTACCGCGCTGGAAATACAGGTAGTGGATTAGGTCGCTGGGGTTGACCGTACAATGACTTAACTTAGTCAGCAAACCTTCCTGAGCCTCGCCGACAAAAGCACATTTAGCGCTGCTTACTAGCAGTTCAGCGCAGCGAGTAAAGAGGCCAGCAGAGTTTTCAAATAACTCTATATTTAGATGTTGTCCGTGATTTTCTGGCGCCCGTGTAGGTGCATGCCAGAAATCTATCGGGCTAAAAAATAATAACGTAGGTTTTTCGCCGGGCCGCACCACTAGGCAAGAATGTTCTGGGATTTGATCTTGTGGCAACCACTGGAGCAAATTCGGGTTAGTTTTAAATGGCGCGCCATGGTCATCGTGGAAATACATTGCCTGCGCGCCGGCATAAATTACCGCGCTGTCGAAGGCACATTGATCTAGGGCGTTGTTCCAACGTTGGTTGATTGTCGCAAAATGGTCTGAAAACAGCTGCAGTGGGGTCGTTAAATTCATCTCTTTAAACCTAATCAAAGCTGGTGTGAGATTGTAGTGTAATAGTGCCGAAGCCTTGGCACCATCTAAAGAGTAGCGCCACTTGTAGACAATTTGTTTGCCAGAATGTTCGGTAATTTTTTGTTCAGCATGCAAAAGTTCCGCGAATGATTCCTCCTTAGCACATCTCATGTTAGATTCTCTCCCATATTAGATTTTCAAAAAGGGGATGAAATGGAGAGTTACGGATATGTAGCGCCGGGGTCAATTGACGAGGTGTTGGCAGTGCTTAATGCAAGTATTGGCGCGGGCCAAATGACTCAGTTATTGGCTGGAGGGTCAGATGTCCTAGTGCAAATGCGTATGCCAAATCATCAGCCTCGCACCATTGTGGATATTAAAAAATTGGCTGAGACCAATCGATTGGAAGTCAGTGCTGAAGGTATTTATATTGGTGCGGCGGTGTCTAGTGCGCTGATGAATGAGCATCAAGACCTGCAAAAAGCCATGCCCGGCTTATTAGAAGCGGCTGATTTAATTGGCTCTACGCAAGTTCAGGGTCGAGCGACCATCTGCGGCAATTTATGTAATGCATCGCCCGCAGGTGACAGTATTCCTGCTTTGATTGCTGCCGCTGGTATCTGTGATATAGCCACAGCGAATGGCAATCGAGAGATGGCTGTGGAAGATTTTGTAATTGGCGTAGGTAAAAATGCACTGCAGCAAGGTGAATTTTTGCTCGGGGTCAAATTTGCCATGCCTAAAGCAAATACTAAGGATGCTTATCTGCGTTTTACACCGCGGACTGAAATGGATATTGCCGTTGTCGGGGTTGGGGTAAGAGTCAGCGTTGCGAACGGCATTTGTACCGACGCCAGAGTTTCTATCGGTGCTGTTGCACCCACTGCGCTATTGGTCCCTGAGGCCGCTGATGCACTCATTGGCAGCGCGCTGGATGATGCGGCGCTGGCAGCCGCAGGGGAGGCATGTAAGAACTTGTCATCGCCCATAAGCGACAAGCGAGGCACTGTGGAATATCGACAAAAGGTTGTGGCTGTTTTATGTAAACGCGCAATTGCTATTGCGCATAAGCGAGCGCTGGAGAATTAAGATGGCTAGATTACATGTTGAATCAACGATCAATGGTGAAGCACAGGAATTTTTATGTGACGCCAGTCAGTCGCTGCTAGATGTTTTGCGTGATGAACTTGGCCTCACCGGCACGAAGGAAGGCTGTGGTACAGGTGACTGTGGAGCGTGTTCGGTGCTAGTAGATGGCCGACTAGTTTGTTCTTGCCTAATGCTTGGAGTAGAAGCCTCAGGTGCGGAAATTGAAACCATAGAAGGCATTGCCGGCGAAGAGGGCCTGCACCCATTACAAAATGCTTTTTTGGAAAATGCAGCATTGCAGTGCGGAATTTGCACGCCAGGGTTTATTGTGGCGTCGAAGGCGCTGTTGGAAAAGCACCCCAACCCAGATGAAAGCACCATTCGCTATTGGTTAGCGGGTAACCTTTGTCGCTGTACCGGCTACGATAAAATTATTCGCGCTGTGCAAGATGCTGCAGCCAAGATGTCCCATCCTGCATAAAGCAAATGCTCAAATAGGATGCGGGTACCTAGGTTGGGCCGCATCCGTCGTATAGCCGCCGTTGTTCGGCTTTGTTATAGGTATAGTTATATTAATAGTTATATTTATGCTCACCGCCAGTAAATTTATCCACCCCAACATACTGAGTCTTTGGCTACAAGTGGCTTGCTTGAAATGTCTTATCCCACAGGAGATTTAGCTAGATGCCCCAGCTAATAAATATCGGCTCACTATGCATTGACTACGTATATAGCGTAGTCGAAATTGCCAAAGTGGGAGAGACAGTGGCTAGCCAAAATGTCTCCGTATTTCCCGGCGGCAAAGGTCTTAATCAATCTATCGCAGCAGCTAAAGCGGGGATCAGCGTTGAGCATTTTGGCGCTGTTGGAGTTGATGGCGCTGAGCTTGTTGAATTTATGAATATGGCTGGGGTAGGCGTGAGTAACATTGCCACGCTGCCTGGGCGAACGGGTCATGCGGTTATTCAAATTGACGCTCAAGGTCAGAATTCTATTGTGATTGCCGGCGGTACCAACCGCGAAATCCCTCAACAAACCATCGCTAATGCGGTTGCTTCAGCGCAAGAGGGCGGCTGGATACTTATGCAAAATGAGACCAATGATGTTGGCGATATAATCCAGTTAGCGAGTTCTGCGCAGTGCAAGGTTGCGCTAAATTTAGCGCCAGTAGATGGTCATGCCCAAAGCTATAACTATGCGTTGGTAGATCTGCTGATTGTTAACGAGCTAGAGGCAATGGCAGTCAGTGGCTGCAAATCTGCTAAGGAATCTTTTGCTCACCTCATAACAACCTATCCTGAGATGAACTTAGTCCTAACCATGGGCAAGGGTGGGCTGCGCTTTTACCAAACAGATGGTGGTGTTAGCGGTGAGTTAGGCGCGTTTGAAGTAAGCGTCGTTGACGAAACTGCCGCAGGGGACACATTCGTGGGGTATTTGATGGCAGGCTTAGTCAGAGGTGAAAGCTTGGCTGGGGTATTAGTGGAAGCCAGCGCCGCAGGTGCATTGGCAACCACTCGAGCTGGAGCGGCGCCTGCAATACCGCAACTCAAGGAAGTTCATAAGCTGATGAGAGAGCAATCTGCGTCAGCTTAGAACCTTGTTAGAGTTGCTAGGTGTTTGTTTTAGGCATTGCTAAACGTCAAATACCAGCCCAGTGAGTTTAGCTAAATCTTCGATCGCTTGATCCTCGCCAACGACTTTTATCGTTTGCATGCCCAGGTTTCTGGCCGGTTTAAGATTGATTCCTAGGTCGTCTAAAAATACCGATTTAGCCGCAGATACGCCAAGTTTCTCGCAGGTGCGAGTATAAATTTCAGGGTTAGGTTTTCTAATACCTTCCTTGCTAGATTCAACAACTAGGCTAAAAATTTCCATCACGCTGGCCACTGAGTTCGCCTTTGCTTGGTCTGTATCCATGCCTGGTCCGTGACCGGCTTTTACGTTGTTGGTTATGCAGGCCACCAAGTAGTGTTGTTTACATATCTTTAAGACTTCAACCATTCTTGGGCGTAGCGTCCCGCTGAGCCTGGCAATAACAGCTTTGCCAGGGATTTTGTGGCCTTTTGCCGCGCTCTCTGCAGCGAACAGTTCGTCAAAATCATCCATGCTGACGCTATTCGATTCAAACTGCGCCCAGGCGTTGGTTTCAGGATTTACTGCATTAATGCTTCTAATAAAATCTTTGGGTGCGCCTATTTCAGCTTCTAAAACGTTGAAAGCTTCAAAGGGGCTGCTAGTGAACACACCGCCAAAGTCCCAAATAATGGCTTCAATATTGGGGTTTGGATTTGCTGCTTGTGCTGATTCGCTCATGGATATTCCTAATGATGGTTTTGCTCAACATAGATCATAATGCTTCCGACGGGCAGTGACGACGTACTTGAGCAAATTAGATGGGTGAAAGTTAGCCTGAGCTTAGGTTAGGCTGGCTAATTGTTGATAAATATAAGGGCAATATTATGGGACAGGACATAACGGTAACGACAAAAGACGGCAGCACTATCGGTGCCTACATAGCAGAACCTGAGGCAGGTGTAACGGTCTTAGGGTGTGTGGTTGTGATACAAGAAATATTTGGTGTCAATGCGCATATTCGCGAGGTAACCAATGGCTATGCTGAGCAAGGGTATGTGGCCATTGCGCCGAAGATATTTGATCGTATCGGTAGCAACATCGAACTAGGCTATACCGAAGCAGACATGGGCAAGGGCATTGAGCTGGCATTTCAAAAACTCGATCTTGAGCAAACATTAAGCGATCTTCAGGCGACTATTGATCTTGCCAGTAGCCACGGCAAAGTGGGTGTTGTTGGATACTGCTTTGGTGGGTTATTAACTTGGCTGGCAGCTTGTGGCCTCAAAGGTGTTCATGCGGCATCGAGTTATTACGGCGGTGGTATTGTTGGTAATTTAGACAAGCAAGCTCAATGTCCCACGATTATGCATTTTGGCGAGCTAGACGCGCACATACCATTGTCAGATGTGGAAAAAATTAGGGCTGCACAAAGTAATGTGCCAGTTCATGTTTATGCCGCAGATCATGGTTTTAACTGTAATCATCGCGATAGCTTCAATGAGCAGGCCTCTCAATTAGCCTATGAACGCACGTTGGGCCACTTTGCTCAACATTTGAGCTAACGCGACGGGCTATTGGTGTAGCTAAAACCCCAGATAAGCTGTTTAGCTCAGGCTTATCTGAAGGTTAAAGTTGGCTTTTTTATCAGGTAAAAACGTCCCGAGCGGGTCAAACTATGAGAGCATCGCCATTGTCGACAATCTAGCGCACAGATGCCAGTTGACGGCAGGGTACAATATTCGATGCCTAGTGGACCAAGTTTTGGTGGGGAACAAGACCTTCTTAGGGGGCAAATAACTGACTATATTTCGGTAATTTTGCGTTGACATTTCCGTTAAATGAAAGACCTCACCCCTAGGTGGTGGAACTTTGAGAAAAAGTGACGGTTATCGCTAATAACAGATAGGCAAGTGTTGACTTTATTCGGGCGTTTGTTGATCCTTCGTCCGCGGGTTGTGCCGGGGAGGCCAACGCACTAATTATGACTCTGATAAACCATTAGCAGTGAACACATCTATTGATGGATTCGCTTCTGTAGGTTTTTAGGGTTCACCCAGAGCAAATAGCAGTAATATTTGCGAAGCTCATGCCTAATCTATTGGTTGTTGGCGGTATGCCAAAACAATAGTTATGCGAGGTTCAACGAAACAATGGATTTTCCAGCAGGAAGTTGTAATGAAAAAATATACACATAGGCTGACGCAAGTATTGCTGTCCTCAGCTCTCATGTTCTCAGTGAGTCAGGCGCAAGCAACAACACTTAATGATATCTTTCAAGTAGCAGCGCAGATGAATACATCAGCGAAACGCTCTCAAGCGAAGATTGATAACTTGACTGAGGAAACTCGGCAGTTATTGAGTGAGTACAAAACTGTTCTGAAAGAAGTTGAAGGCCTACGAGTTTATAACCGTCAACTTGAGAAGCAGATTGGTAATCAAGAAAAGGAAATGGCTCAGCTAGCAATTTCTATCGACGAAGTAACCGTTATTGAGCGTCAAATTACGCCGCTCATGTTACGCATGATCGATGGCCTTGAGCAGTTTGTGGAACTTGACGCTCCTTTCCTAATCGAAGAGCGTAGAAAACGTATTGAACTGCTACGCGAAACTATGGATCGCGCAGACGTTTTGGTATCGGAAAAGTTCTCACAAGTGTTCAGAGCTTTCCAAATCGAAAACGATTATGGCCGCACAATGGAGACCTATTCGTCCTCTATCGAATTGGCTGGCGTTGAACGTAATGTAGACATTCTTAAGGTAGGCCGCATTGCGTTGGTTTATCAAACACCGGATGGTGAAGAGACTGGCGTATACAACGTAGATAAGCGCGCATTTGAGGCAGTAGATGCTTCGTTCAATAGCTCAGTAAGACAGGGCATTCGAATGGCTCGTCAGCAGGCGTCCATTGAGATGCTTAGCTTGCCGATAGCAGGTGCGGGAGTAGTTCAATGAAAACGTCTAAGAAAAGCATAATGAATTTATCGAAAGGTTTAATAGCAGCTGCTTTGTTAGCTGCATCTTTTGCTCACGCAGAAGAAACAGCTCCAGCTGCAACTGGTTTGGTAGTAAACCAAGCCAGCTCGTTGGATGAGTTGCTGGATAATGTTGAACAACGCCGGGTTGTTGAATCTCGCGAAAACACTGCAAGAGAGCAGCAGTTTGCTAAAGAGAAAGCTAGCCAAGCGCGTCTTTTGAAGAACGCTCAAGATGAGCGTCTTAGAGAGGAACGTCGTTCTGATCGGTTAGAAACTCAGTTTGAAGAAAACGAAATACGCATTGGCGATTTGGCCGAGCAACTTGATAAGCGTTTGGGTAGCTTGCGAGAATTGTTTGGCGTATTGCAGCAGGTTGCTGGTGATACACGCGGTGGCTTCGAAGGTTCAATTATTTCGAGCCAGTACGGAAATCGTGGTGAATGGTTAGGTCAGCTAGCGAAGAAGATGGGTACATCTAGCCAACTAGCTACAATCGACGAAATGGAAACTCTTTGGTTCGAATTACAAAGAGAAATGACCGAATCCGGTAAGATTTCCAAGTATCCTGGTACCGTGACAAAAATCTCCGGTGAAAAAGTTCCTACTGAAATCGTTCGCGTAGGTTCTTTCGCACTATTAGGTGACGGCGAGTACTTACAGTGGAATCCAGATAGCCAGTCTATTACTGAGCTTCCTCGTCAGCCTACAGGCAGACATACATCCACCGTTGAGGCTCTTGAAGCCGCAGCGCCAGGTGAGATCGTAGAATTATCTGTAGACCCAACTCGTGGCTCTTTGCTAGCACTATTGATTCAGGCTGCCACTTTGGGCGAACGAATTGGTTCTCCTTCTTCTTTGTTTGCCGATGGTCAAGGTGGTGAAGTAGGTTCTGTAATTATTCTGGGTGGTATCGTTGGTGTCTTCTTGGCGCTTGAACGGTTAATCACTTTGTTCTTAGTTGGCTCTAAGGTGAATGCTCAACGCAAAACTCCTGTGCCATCGATGGACAACCCGTTAGGTCGTGTACTTAACGTTTATGAAGAAAATAAGGACGTTGATGTTGAAACGCTCGAGCTTAAGCTGGGTGAGGCAATATTGGGTGAAACGCCGAATTTGACTAAACGGATTACGTTAATTCAAGTGATCTCGGTAGTCGCACCGCTCACCGGTCTATTAGGAACGGTAATCGGTATGATCGAGACCTTCCAAGCAATCACACTGTTTGGTACTGGCGATCCTAAGACAATGGCCAGCGGTATTTCTAAAGCATTGATGACCACTGTATTAGGCTTATGTGTCGCAATTCCAACAACACTATTGCACGCTATTGTGAATAGCCGCTCTCGCGAGTTGGTGCATATAATTGAAGAGCAAAGTGCTGGAATTATTGCAGATCACGCTGAAAGAGCTGGCAAGTCACTAGGCTAGTCAGCGGGAGGCTGTCGAAAGATGATTAACGACGCATATCTAGCAATTATCACGTTCATGGAAATGGGCGGCGATGTACTCTGGTACATTGCTGCGATCACCTTCCTTATGTGGACATTGATTTTTGAACGCATTTGGTTCTTTAGAACTGAGCACAAAGATTTGGTTTTGCAGGGGACTACCGTATGGGAAACCCGTGCAGAGCGTAAATCATGGAGTGCTCATCAGGTTCGTGAAGGAATCGTTTCTAACGCTGCCAGTCGGATTATGGGGAGCCTGCCGGTCATTGAGACCTGCGTGGCACTGTGCCCTCTATTCGGTTTGCTTGGTACTGTAACCGGTATGATTGCAGTATTTGACGCGATGGCCACTCAAGGTGGTAATGCCCGGTCTATGGCCGCAGGTGTTTCCATGGCAACAATCCCGACGATGTCTGGAATGATTGCTTCCCTATCGGGGCTGATTGGTACGACGTATTTGAAGCGCAAAGTAGAGTACGAAACGCAAGTATTTGAAGACAACCTAACGCTAGATCATTAGACGTTTAGGTAAGTCGAGAATTTCTTCACCGCAACTAAGGTGATACGAGGAAAGAATTATGCGTAAAAAACTGAGACGCATCTCTAGAAATGAAGAAGAAGCTGATATCAACTTAACGCCCATGTTGGACGTGGTTTTCATTATGCTTATCTTCTTCATCGTCACTGCGACTTTTATTAAGCAGGCTGGCATAGATGTAACTAGGCCGGATGCGATGACTTCTGAACAAAAGCCAACGGTTGCTGTGCTTGTTGCAATAGGACCTACTGGCGAAATATGGATAGACAAGAAGCGGGTTGATCCTACTTCTGTGCGCTCACATATTGAGAAGCTTCACTCCGAAAACCCTAAGGGTGGATTGGTAGTACAAGCCGATAGAAGCTCCACAAACGAAAAGTTGATGGCCGTACTGAACGCAGCAAGAGCCGCGGGCATGCGTCAAGTCGCTATTTCAACTGAAAATAACTAGGTAGGAATGACTATGGTTGTTCGTTATGCAATCGGGGTTGCGCTGGGAGCAGTGGTAACCTTTATTTTGTTTTTCCTCATGCAGGCAATCATTGCAAGCAATGAAGCCAATCTAGAGGAAGGCGCGAAAGGTAAACTGCTGGACTTTGTCCGACTTCAAGATGATCAGGACGTCGAAACTAAGCAACGTAAACCAAAGCCACCACCGCCACCCGATGAGCCGCCACCAGATTTGCCAAAGCCAGATTTTGAGGCGTCGGACTTATCCCAAGGTGTAGATGTAGGTGCTGTTGATGTAGATGTTAACTTATCTATCGAAGGCGGCGGATTTAGCTCTGATGGTGAGTATTTACCGATTGTTAAGGTTAACCCTCAGTATCCCCGCCGTGCCCAAACACGTGGCATTGAAGGATATGTGTTGCTTGAGTATATCGTTACGAAAACTGGCGCGGTCAGAGATCCAGTAGTAATTGAGGCGAAGCCGCCAGGTATTTTTAACCGGGCTGCAATCAACGCTGCATTGAAATATAAATATAAGCCAAAGGTAGTTAATGGCGACGCTATTGACGTTGCCGGTGTGAAGACTCGCATTACCTTTGAAATGGCTGACGGATAGGAGACTGCACTTGAATATTAGGATTAACCCTAGTCTAGCTGCACTTGCTGTTGCGATATTGCTCTCAACTGGTACGCCGTTTCTTGCGGAAATCGGTTTTGCGGGCGCAAGCGTGCAGGCTGAAGAAGAGAAAAAGAAAAAGCAAAAGACACGACGCGTACCTTCTATGAGCGAAGCGGTGTATAAGAAATTAGGCACAGGTCAAGAGGCTATTGACCTGAAGGACTATGTAACTGCTCTAGAAGTGGTTAACGGTGCTTTAGAACGTCGTAAGAGATACAACGAAAATGAAATAGCGAATCTCTACAATATGCTTGGGTATATTTACTACCTCCAAGACGATTACGATGGCGCCATTAGAGAATATAAGCGGGTGGCCGCGGCAGGAGATAAAATTCCTGAGGGTCTAGAGACCACTACCTTATATACCATCGCACAACTCAGCTATGTTCAAGAGAACTATGACGATGCGCTTAAGTACATGGAAATTTGGATCTCTAAGGCGGTTAATCCGTCGGCGGCGCCAAGGATCTTTTTAGCGACTGTTTATTATCAAAAGAAAGATTACGAACGTGCTGTAGAGCAGATGGAGCTAGGCATTCAGATAGCTCAAGAGCGAGGCACAACGGTAACTGAACAGAATTGGAACTTGATGAAATTCCTCTACTTTGAAAAAGAAGACTGGAATAACGTAATCAGGGTTCTTGAGATTATGGTGGAAGAATTTCCTAGCAGAACCAATTGGTCCCAGCTAGCAGGCGTGTATGGACAGCAGGGTTTTGATAAGAAACAGCTGTATGCATACGAGGCAGCTTATACATCTAACATGTTAGAGAAGCAGGGCGACTATACCAATCTGGCCGGATTGCTGATGCAAGAAGAAGTACCTTATCGCGCGTCTAAGGTGCTAGTCGCTGGTATGAAGGCAGAGGTGGTTAAACGAGACGTTAAGAACTTAAAATCTCTAGGTCAGGCCTACCAGCAGTCCCAAGAAGTGGACTCGGCTATCCAGGCTTATGAAGAAGCAGCGAAGCTTTCGGATGATGGCAAGATAGATGAGCGTTTGTCCTACCTATACTTAGATGACGACCAGTTTGGTCGTTGTGTGGAGTCGGCTACGGATGCGTTGGACAAAGGTGGTTTGAGAAAGGCTCAGTCGGTGCATATTGTTAAAGGCATGTGTCTGTTCAACCAGAATAAGCTGAAAACTGCGCGAACGTCTTTTGCCAACTGTCGCCGTGTTGCACGAGCGGAAGAAGACAAGTCGAATCAAAGGATTTGTGGTCAGTGGATTACCCACATCGATCGTGAATCTAGGCGTCAAGAGATTCTCTCGGCGGCTTCCGGCTGATATCGATTGGTTTATTTGCTACAGTGAAAGCCGGTCTTAGACCGGCTTTTTTGTGCCCAGCTGAAATTCATAGCGTGAGTTTTTGGCGTTTTAAGGAGAGGTAGATTGTTTACTGGGATTGTTCAAGATTTGGTGTCTATCGTAAGTGTGGAGAATGAATCAAATTTGATCCGTATTGCTGTTGATTTGGGCGAATTAACGCAAAATTTAGAATTAGGTGCTTCTGTGGCCGTCAATGGTACTTGCCTAACAGTTACTTCGGTAGATCAAGGTGCAGCTTACTTTGACGTCATCAAAGAAACCGCGGTGACAACCAATTTAGCCGATTTAGCTGTAGGGCAACGGGTGAATGTGGAACGCTCGTTCAAAGTTGGCGACGAGGTTGGCGGACATATTATTTCTGGCCATGTAACGGCAACAGCGGCCCTGGCAGAGCTTAAAATTGACGATCACGATAGGGTGCTGACATTCAAGATCGATCCTCAGTGGATGAACTATATTCTGCACAAAGGCTACGTCGGCTTAGACGGTGCCAGCCTTACTGTTTCATCAGTTGATAGGGCCGAGAGTCTATTCACTGTAAGCCTAATACCAGAAACTATTGAACGCACGACACTAGGTCGTTTAGCGCTGGGCGATAGAATTAACGTCGAGGTTGATAGCCAGACCTTGGCTATCGTCGAGACAGTAGAGCGTGTGTTGGCGGACCCTACCATGCGAGCGCAATTTTTGTCCTCGAAGGGCCTATCTTGAGGGGTTCTGAGTTTAAGGCCCGTCTGAATGCAAGGTGGCGCAGTGTAGACTCCATGCTGTGTGTGGGCATAGATCCTGAACTGCACAGAATCCCTGAGCATTTGCGCGATCTAGATGATGCCTTTTACCAATTTGGCAAAGAGATAGTGGACGCAACGGCTGAGCATGTTTGTGCGTTTAAACCCCAGGCCGCTCATTTTGCCGCCGAGGGGCACGAAGACCAGTTAGCCGACCTCATAGAGTATATTCGCGCAACTTACCCTGAAATCGTAGTTATTTTGGATGCTAAGCGAGGGGACGTTGGCAGTACGGCCAAACTTTATGCGCGCGAAGCATATGAGCGTTATCAAGCCGATGCCGTTACTGTTAGTCCTTACCTTGGTTACGACAGTCTAGTGCCGTATTTTGACTATACCGATAAGGGCATTGTGGTGCTTTGTCGTACCAGTAACCCGGGCAGCGATTGGCTGCAAAAATCTCAGCTCGCCAATACACCCCTTTACCTAACGGTAGCAGAGCAGGTCTCCCAGTGGGATACAGGCGGTCAGTGCATGCTTGTCACCGGCGCCACCTATCCAGAAGAGCTGGCTCAAGTGAGGGCCGTTGTGGGCGATATGCCGCTTTTGGTGCCAGGTGTGGGCGCCCAAGGTGGAAGTGTTAAAGAAGTCGTAGCTGCAGGAGTAGATAGCCAAGGCTATGGGTTAGCTATCTCTAGTTCGCGAGGCATTATATATGCAGGCCAGGGCGAGGACTTTGCTGAGCAAGCTGCCGCTCAAGCTGCTTTAGTTAAGCGTGATATCAACCGAGCAAAGGGTTAGAGTCAGGATAAGGGCTGACATACTAATGGCTGTGTTCAAGTTCAGTTGCTACCCATTTGGCTGGATTTTCGGCAGCCCCCGCTCCTTGTTTCCCGAACCTTTTGTTATAAGTTTGCCCAGCAACGGACAGGTCTAAATACTCCACCCCTTGAGTTAGTCACAACTCTGTTGCGTACTTCATTTTCATCAACAATCGAATTGTGTGCCGTGAAAGTCGGTTTTCGGTGCCAAGCGCCTCATGCCAATGATGAGGCCTGCAGCCAATTTGAATGGGTGGAGACCTCTTCAGGGGTTTCTTCGACTAGTCCATTGATGCTTTATCGTCACGGCTTTTTATCGCCATTAAGAGCTGCTGGGCAATCAAGCCGATACCAAAGGTGGTGATTAGAAAGCTCGCTATTCCGCCGATTGCGGGCAGGTTCACAGCAACTAGGACAGTAGCTATGCCAGCCATAAGAAGTGCGAAATCGTTGTTTGCGTAGCGAGTGTTGGTAAGCAGCGTTTTACCAACAAATAGACCCACCACAATCTTCGCAAGGTAGATAAACATTAACCAAGACACGACGGCTAAAAAGGTGAACGGAAGACCGATAAGGGTGATCGCCAAGACAGCGGCAATAATGGGTAGGCTCACTAATGTAACCAGCCCCATACCGACAGTCGTTAGGACTTCTACCCCTGTACCGATGCGCACTGCGCGAAATTGTGGAACTAGCCACAACAACACTAGCCCGGCCAGTACAGCGCTAAGCAAGCGGGCTAGTTGCCAGAGGTAGAATTTGATACCCGCGTAGGGACTTGCATCTGCTAGTTGATCCGGCAGATCGAGAAATTCAATTTCTCCGTTGACTATGGCACCTGTAGAACGGTGCAAGTGTTCTTGGTCTTTAACCCGCAGTCGCGCATTTCCTGCAATATTCGCATTATCAAGTAAGCGCACTCGATTACTAAATGTCTACATATTCTG
>CAJJAQ010000184.1 GCA_905182095.1 uncultured Pseudomonadales bacterium
ATAGATTCTGAAGAGGCGTTTTGGGCTTTTCGCGGCCCACAACTGAATACCCGCGCCAAGGATATGTCCTTTCTGCTTGATCAAATCCAAGCCCGCAAGAATCAAAACTTACCACTCTGGCAAAACATCAGCACTGAGCGCGTGGGCATTTTTGGCCATTCTTTTGGTGGCGCCACTAGCATTTTAACTGCCGCCAATGATCCACGTATTTCTGCTGTCATCGCCTTAGACGGATGGATGGTACCGGTACCGCCACAAACTATAGAGGCTGGGCTAAACGTACCCATGCTGTATATGGGCCAACCCGAATGGCAAGGCACACCGTTAAACTATGAAAAGTTGGACTTGCTCATCAGCAACAGCTCTGGCGCAAGCGAAAAGTTGTTGATTAAGGAAACTAAGCACATGGATTTTTCCGACGCGCCGCAATTTTCCAACTTCGCTAAGCGAATAGGTTATGCTGGCAAAATCTCCAGCACCGAGCTAAAAGAGATACTCAACAGCGAAACCCTACAATTCTTTAACACCCATATCCGTGGGCAAGGTCAAAAATGAAATTATTTACTAGCGCTAACGTTATTGCGGCGCTCATCCTCCTTGGCGCCATAGGTTACACCGCCAGCCAAATGCTTGACCCAAGTGCTAAGCAGCAAGTTAGCGTTGCAAGCCCGGGTAATGTGCCTACTTCTGAAGCGCTACCAGACTTCACTACCTATACCGACGTAAAAGCTAAGAAAGCTGCTTTCTTTGGTTACATGCTGCCATTGATCAATGCGAGGAATTTACACATTCAACGCCAGCGGCAACAGCTTTTGGCCATTGCTGAAAAGCCTCAAGAGAGCCTTTCAGTTGAGGACACGAAAACGCTGCAAGACTTGGCTACTGCTTATCGACTAAATGATGCAGATATGCCATCACAAGAAAAAATAGACGAGTTGTTAGTGCGCATAGATTCGGTACCACCTTCATTAGCGCTGGCTCAAGGCGCGGTTGAATCTGCCTGGGGCACCTCTCGGTTCGCGGTTCAAGCGAACAATTTATTTGGCCAATGGTGTTATGAGAAAGGTTGTGGCTTAGTGCCTAAGCAGCGCAACGCTGGCGCCAATCATGAGGTGGCAAAGTTCTCCAATGTCAGCGACGCGGTGCATTCCTACACGCGTAATATTAACACCCACAGAGCATATAAAGATTTACGCATGAGTCGAGCTGAACTCCGAGCCAATGACGCAATCATCACCGGCCACATTTTGGCGGATGGTTTACTGCGTTATTCTGAACGTGGTGCAGATTATGTTCACGAGTTACAGGCGGTTATTCGTATCAACAAGCTAGCGCCTTATGACGAGCCTAAAGCGGACACGGCGCAGGGCAGCATTTAGCTGATCTAGATACCCATTCAGCGTTTGTTATGCGGCTGGTCGGCACACGCACCGACCAGTCTCAAGCTTATTATACTTTAGCCCGCTAACCCATAATTCTCTAAAACATAGCCCTCTAAAACATAGCCCTCTAAAACATAGCCCTCTAAACCATAGCTCCCTACCCTATAACTTGTCCCTTACGAGCATCGGTATAGCCAGAATCGCAGTTATAAGCCACTGCACCGCCGATAATTACAGTATCCACGCCTATAGCATCGCGTACATAACGGTAGCCATCACCGGGTACATCTTGGACATAATATTCTGGGCCACGGCCAATATTTTCGTCATCAAATATGGTGATATCTGCTGCGTAACCAGCTTTCACAAAGCCACGATTGTGCAGACCCCAAAGGTTTGCGGTGTCTGATGTGATCTTCTTTACTGCTTGCTCTAGGCCCATTGCCTTGCATTGGCGAACAAAGCGCGAGAACAGATATCCCGTATCGCCGTAGGTGGAGAAGGACAAAATATGCGCACCGCCATCACTGGCGCCAATCATGACATTGGGGTGGGTTAAGAAACTTGCCACCAACTCATCATCATTATGGCCCATGTCACTGGAGAGAAAATGCGCGTCCAAAGACTCTTCCAAAGACAAATCAATCATCACATTGAGTGGATCACTACCACGTAGCTCGGCGATTTCTGCCAGAGTTTTACCCACATAAACTTGATTGGCATCGGTCTGCACCTGACGCAATATCAGGCGTTTCCAAAGCGAATTCATACGTTGGGCTTCACCCACAAGTTTGGCTCGCGCTGCAGGATTTTGTAGGGTTGCCATAATTTGCTCAGGGGTACTAAAGCGCATCAACGCATACCAGCCAGGCAAACGTATAAACAGCAGACTAGGCACCGCGAAGGTAAAACTAATATCAATGGGGCGTGTTTGCACTTGGGGCCAAACTCTCGCGCCTCGGGCGGCTTGAGCTGCCACACGCTGCATAATCTGCTTAGCACCTTGTGCGTTGTCTTCACTGACAAACAACGGCGATAACGTCGTCGTAATGCCATGCTTAAGGCTGATTTCCGCCAGTTGATCCACCCGCGCCAAGGTAAGGTCGGTGTCGTAAAACTCATGCACTGTCTGTAGAATTTTGTTGTGCTCGGCTAACACGTCACACAATGCAGCTAACTCGTGGGTGTCTGAATAACGGCTAGGCACCGGTTGTAGTCGCTCGTCCATATCAACGAAACTGGTCGAAAGACCAATAGCACCTGCGTGCAAACATTGGCCGAGCAGATCTTTCATGGCGTTAATTTGGGTCTCATTCGCTGGACCTTCCATAGCGGCATCACCCATCACCCATAAACGTAGAACACTGTGTCCGACTAAAGGCGCAACATTAATTGTTAGATCTTTTTCAATCCGGCCAACAAACTCTTCAAACGTCTCCCAGTTCCATTCAACCCCCTCTTCAAAGGCCTTGTGCGGCATTTCTTCAATCTGGTTAAACATTCCTACCAACTTCATACGGTGCTCTGCTTTCAGCGGCGCCAAAGACAGCGAGCAATTACCAGGCACAATGGTGGTAATACCGTGTTCAATGGCTGGTTTGGCAGCGCCATCCCATAAAAGTTGGGCATCAAAATGGGTATGGGGATCAATAAATCCAGGCGCGACTATTTGGCCTTTGGCGTCGCACTCCTCTTTGGTCGCTTCAATCACCTTACCCACGGTGACAATTTTGCCGTCTTTAATGCCGACATCTGCGGCAAACAAAGGCAGCCCAGTACCGTCCACTACCCGACCATTACGAATAACTAAATCTAACATTCCCTCTCCCCTATCAAAATCTGTTGTGCGCACTAGGCGCTGTACTAGGCACTGTACTAGGCACCGTACTAGGCACTATTCAGATGTATCTATTATATGATTGAGACAATGCATCACGCACTTTCTCCCAGTTTTGGCCGATCAAATCGTCTGGACCTTCTGCCGCGCAAGCATCCATCAATAGCTTGCTGGTATGAGCATCTAAGCTGACTTTAGAGATGCCGCCATTGTCAAACAGCAAATCTACAATAAGCTCTGCCACACCTTCATGGGCAGCGGCCAATTCGACCTTATTAATTACCGCCGGCAAGTTAAGCTTTGGCTGGCGGTTCGACGAATATCACATCGCTCGGCAATATCGGATTGCCCATTTCGCCGGTATCGTCGTTAATTACCCGGCGCGCAAAAACGTGCAAATTCCAGCTTTGCAGCTGGCTTAAAGCTTGTTCTTTATCAGTGGTTGCCAACTCGCGAGCGGCGATGCTTTCCCAACTGTCATTGGCACTGGGAAAAATAGATTTTCGTGCGGCGTCCATGAGCCCTCCTGTTAACATCATCTTTATTGCTGTCGAATACTATAGGACATGTTGGCGACAAAAGAACATCCGTAAAATTACTCTTTTGCACAACTTTTGCGTAGATAGGCACTGGACAATCTTGCGACACTCGCCCTACTTCGAGGTTTATGCTGTTCGGCTGGCCTTAGGCATAACTCGTCGCTGTAATTCTTAACCCGTAACTGTTATATCTTGGTGCGGGAGAACTGGATATAAAAGGGGATAATATGAACCAGCAAACAACACCATGGCATCTGCGCGGCAATTGGCAGCCCATGCTCGAGGAGCGCTCTACAGTTGACTTAGAGGTTACAGGGAGCATTCCGCCAGAGCTTGAAGGCGTCTATATACGCACCGGCCCTAACCCTCACTCCGGCACGTCAAACCACTGGTTTTTAGGCGATGGCATGGTCCACGGTATTCGACTAGCCAATGGCAAAGCCCAGTGGTATCGCAATCGTTTCATTCAAACCGATGAGGTTACCCAGCCGTTAACGGACCCGGGCGCAGGCCTAGGCGACCTTAAACGCGGCAAGGGTAATACCCACGTTGTTGCCCACGCTGGCAAAATACTCTGCCTTGAAGAGGCTCACTGGCCTTGGCGCATAGACCAAGATTTGAACACCATTGGCTATGAAAACTACGAGGGCGCGTTGACCTGCTCGATGACCGCCCACCCGAAAATTTGTCCTGTTACTGGGGAAATGCTGGCGTTTAGCTATTTTTCCTTTGAGCAGCCCTATTTGAAATACATACGCATCGGTCAAGACGGTCAGGTCAAGCAAATAGAGGGCATTGACCTGCCCAACATGGTGATGATGCACGACTTCAACATCACCGAGCATCACGTCATTTTTATGGATCTACCGCTGGCCTTAGACCTAGACCTGCTGGCCTCTGGAATTCCTTTTAGCTTTCAGCGGGACAAAGGCGCCCGCCTTGGCGTTATGCCCCGCAATGGCACCAATACGGACATACGCTGGTTCGAAATTGACCCCTGTTATGTCTTTCACCCGGTAAACGCCTTTGAAAAGGACAATGTCATCACGCTCTACGTTTCCAGACAAAACTCCGCCTTTGGCGCCGACTCTGAAGACTACTCTGAGGTAGGACGCCTGCACAGATGGCAGATAGATTTGAACAGCGGCACCGTGTCGGAAGATAAAGTCGACGATCGTGCAGCGGACTTCGGCAGGGTCAATGACTCTCTGGTAGGGCTAGAAAACAGGTTTGGTTACTTGATGAGCTTAGACGGTGAAGGCAACAGCGAGGAACCCATTTATGGTGCCAAACTGTATAAATACGACTTACCTAAAGGCAGTTGCGAAGAGCATTTCTTGGGCCATAATGTACGCGGCGCAGAGCCCGTATTTGCGTCAGGCGCCACCACAGCTTCTGACCTTGCAAAGCTTAGTGAAGACGAGGGCTGGATTATGACCTTGGCCCATGATGAAACCAGCGGCCGATCTCGGCTGGTCATTATTGACGCGCAAAATTTTTCTGCGCCGCCGGTTGCCACCATTGAACTGCCCTTTCGGGTGCCATATGGCGCCCACGGCAATTGGATACCAGACGTGGCAATGGGTTAACCATTGCGCATAGGCGTGTAATAACTTAACGGGCAGCACACAGAATTAATCTTAGAGGGAGAGGGAAATGAGCGAAGCAAATAAGGCATTAGACGCCATTGTAGTGGGCGCAGGTTTTGCCGGCATTTATATGCTACATCGACTACGTCAACAAGGTTTAAACGCCAAGGTTATCGAAGCTGGTACTGGCGTAGGTGGCACTTGGTATTGGAACCGCTACCCCGGTGCGCGCTGCGACATTCCAAGCATGCAATATTCTTATCAGTTTTCTGAAGAGCTACAGCAAGAATGGGAGTGGAGCGAAAAGTACGCCACTCAGGGAGAAATACTTAAATACGCCGAGCACGTTGTAGACCGCTTTGGGCTAAACGATGGCATTCAATTCAATACTAAAGTGGCTTCAGCAAAGTATTTAGAAGACCGCGAAATGTGGCAACTTAGCCTAAGCTCCGGTGAAACTTTAGAAGCGCGCTTTGTGGTGATGGCTACCGGTTGCTTGTCTAAACCCAACTACCCGAACATCAAGGGCCTGAATGAATGCAGCGTGCCGGTTTATCACACTGGCGCCTGGCCACATGAAGGCGTGGACTTTACCGGCCTTAACGTCGGCGTTATTGGTACTGGCTCATCAGCCATCCAAAGCTCACCTATCATTGCCAAACAAGCTAACAGCTTAACCATTTTTCAACGTACGCCTAATTATTCAATCCCCGCATACAACGAAGCCCTAGACCCAGATTACGTTAAAGAACTTAAGTCTCGATACAAAGAGTATCGTGCAGAAAATTGGCAGCGTGGGTTTGGCGCAGACTTTGATGACAGTGATCAATCTGCATTTGAAGTCAGTGACGACGAGCGCCGCACCGAGTATGAAAAGCGTTGGGCCAAAGGTGGCTTGGCGTTCTTAGCCGTTTATAACGATTTAGTTTTCGATATGAAGGCCAATGATACTGCGCGAGAGTTTTTCAAAGAAAAAATTGCAGAGCGGGTTAATGATCCAGAACTGGCTGAAAAGCTGGTACCAGTTACACCCATTGGCTGTAAGCGCCTGTGCGTAGATTCTGACTACTACGAAATTTACAACCAAGATCACGTAAAACTTGTAGACCTTAAGCAGACCCCTATCACCGAAATAAGGGGAGACACAGTTGTCACCTCAGGCGGCGAATACAAAGTAGACGCCATTATCTTAGCCACCGGCTTTGATGCCATGACCGGTGCTATCACCAATGTAGACATTCAAGGCGAAGGTGGCAAGAAACTACAAGACAAATGGGCGCCAGGGCCAAAAGCCTATTTGGGTTTAGCCACGGCTGGCTTCCCAAATTTGTTCATCGTTACCGGACCCGGCAGCCCATCGGTGCTGTCCAACATGCTGCCCTCAATTGAGCAACACGTTGAATGGATTTCCGATTGCATTGAATACATGAATGACAATCAGCATGTGGCGATCCGCGTTGATCAACAAGCTGAAGAAGACTGGGTTTCCCATGTGAACGAAGTTGCGCAAACCTCTGTTTATCCTGGCTGTAACTCTTGGTATATGGGCGCCAACGTAGAAGGCAAAACACGTGTATTTATGCCCTACCTCGGCGTGCCGCCCTATGTAGAAAAGTGTGAGCAAGTGGTTGCCGCAGGATACGAAGGCTTTGTGCTTTCTGGCAACGGCTAGCGGCTAAGTAGTTATGTAACTATGCAGTTATGTAGTTTAGGCGAGTTAGCAGGTGTTAACTCGCTGGCTTTCGTTAACACACACACCAGCCTGTTAAACGCCTGCTTGCTAAGAGCCCAATTTCCAAAAACCTTTTTTAAAGAACTTTATTAGTACCAAAGGGCTTAGAGTCATTTCCCCAAACTTAGAACAACCTATATTGCAACTGAGTTTTCTGTCACCAGAAAATGCGAACAAAGAAAACGGACATACCCCATGAGCGATTTTTACGACCCCTCACATCAGCAATTACAAGATGAATTTCAGTCTCGCCCGTTGGCTGACCGTTTACATAAACTCATTGTAAAACCCTTTTTAGATGAAGAAGCGCAAACCTTCATTAAATCGCGCAACAACTTTTACCTCAGCACAGTAGATGCCCAAGGGTTTCCAACAGTTTCACATAAGGGTGGCGACGCAGGCTTCGTTATTATCGAAGATGAGCGCACCCTGCTGTTTCCCTGCTTTGACGGCAACGGCATGTGGTTGTCTATGGGCAACATTAATGGCCAAGGAAAAATAGGCATGTTGTTTTTAGATGCCGTAAATCCACACCGAGTTCGTGTGCAAGGCACAGCCGAATTAGTCAGAGATGCCGAAATATTATCCCAATGGCCTGAAGTAGGTTTGGCGGTAAGAGTTGCAATCACTAACACTTGGATTAACTGCCCCAGGTACATTCACCCCATGCAACAAGTCAGTCCCGCGACCCATGTGCCAAGAAATGGGGTCACTACCGTTGAAGCTGAGTGGAAATCCATTCCGCAGGTTGAGGATGTGCTGCCGAAGCCGCCGCATAAAGTTAAGGAATAGTTTTGCTCTATCCAGACAAATGCGCGGCAAATTCATCACCTACAGCGAGCGGTAACACATAGCGATCGCTTAGTTAGAGCAGTGCCGGGGCAACTTATCCGGGTGACTTATCCGGGC
>CAJJAQ010000185.1 GCA_905182095.1 uncultured Pseudomonadales bacterium
GCATCGTGAGGGTGGACGCCAGCTGTGGTGCGATACTGAAGGTTTGTTGCAACAATCGGTTGGCTGCACAGCGCTATATTGGCGTCGACCATCTGCAGATCTGTAGAGCACAGTAGAATGCCTTCAATGCCTGCCGCTTGGGCACGCACAAGCACCAGTTCTGGATCTGCTTGTAATTGCCGATTAAGAAAATTTACGCATATATCAATCATGGTATTAAAGGCACTATTTAGTGGGCATTAGTTACAAGCATTAGTTACAAGCATTCTTTAGACGCGTTTTTTGCAAGGGCTTTTATAAGTGCTTTTTATAAGAACCTTTTACAAGCGCTTTTCATAAGAGTCTTTCATAAGAGTCTTCGATAAGGGTCTTTGATAAAGACTATGGCAGCGCCGTTGGTTAGCAGCTACTAGCAGCTACTAGCAACTACTAGCAGTTAGCGGCGTGCTACGGTTTTTTCAGCGTCTTGCAAAATCGCTACGGGGCTGCCCAAGAGGCTGGCATAAACGACATTAAAAGCGAGAACATTTTTCACGTAATTGCGTGTCTCCTTAAACGGTATGGACTCAATCCAAGTGTCTATGGCCATACCCTCATTACCCTTAATCCAACGGTCTATTCTATGTTCGCCGGCGTTGTATGCGGCAATGGCGAGGGGCCGTTGGCCGTTGTAGCGCTGGATTAACCAAGCTAAATGGTAGCTACCTAAGGCTATGTTCTTGGCTGGCGTTTTAAGGTCTCCTGGGCCAACTTTAGGTAACTTAGCGCGCCGGGCGGCGAGGTTTGCTGTTGCCGGCATGAGCTGCATCAAACCCTGTGCTCCGGCACTAGAGCTTACTGTGGGCTGAAAGGCGGATTCTTGCCTAACAATTGCTCTGAGCAAACTGGAGGGTGTATTGTTTTTATGGCTTGCTGCATTAAATAGTGGTGTAAAAGCCAAGGGAAACCTGAGGCTAAGGTCGTCAAAGACCTCTGCCGTATTTGCTGTTTGAATAGCCAAAAAAAGCTGGCCCATTTCTAGCGCTAAGTGAGCCAGTTGCTGTAGTTGCTCTGAAGTCATGGTTTTCTTTGCTTGATACCATTCTCTGCGACCGTTCAAATTATCGCCCACAGCAAACAATTCAACGGCCCGCATAACGTCGCTGCGTGTTCTGAGTTTGTTCAGGCCAGAGGCAATAGCAGCGGTTGATGGTTGCGCGTTTAGCTGCGCCGATTGGCCCAATTTTTGGGCCGCAAGAAAGCCGTAATACTGGCGCTCTTGAGCAAGGCGACTAAGTATATCTTGGCTCAACTGGGCCTCTGCGCTGTTCGCTTTAGCGGTCATTTCAAGTGACTTAGCTAGCCAGTACTGCCAGCGTAATTTGCTTCTTTCGGCTGGGTCTAGGCGACTAATCCAATATCTCAACTCGTGCCAGCTTGTGTTCTTTAGGGCTGCCTCAGCAAGACCATCAATGGCGTAGGATGAAGTGATGGATGAGCGGGTTTGCTCGGTTGGGAATTTATCTTTCAGCCCAAGGCCGACCAAAATTCTTTCCTCAATACTGTTCTTCGCGGATGCAGTGAAACTATGGGATTTTGCATACTTAGCCCATGCAATTGCACTTTTTTCGGGCTGCTTTTTGCTCAGTTTAATCAAACCATGCTGGATAACTTGGCGGTATTTTTTATTGTCTTTACTAAAACTTGCAAGACGTGTGACTTTAATCGGCTGCGTGTGGACTAAATAGTAGGCGTCAGCGGCGCTTTTTCGTTGGCCGGAGAAAAAACGCAGTAAATAACGTGCGAGGATGCGTTGATTGTTCTGAATTGCGGCGTGCAAGCGTTGCCACGCAACATCTTCTGTAAATCTTGAGGTGGTTCGCCAAGTTGCAAAAAGAGGATCGCAAGCCTTAGGTTGTGAGGTTGGCGAAATCCATAACGCAGTAGTTTGGTCAAGGGCTTGAGTTTTACGCCCGGTTGCGTAAAGGGCTCTCAGGTAATAGCACTGCAATTCGGTGCTTTTGGACCCTTGGTAGTATTTGAGGAATGTCTTCCAACGACGCTTTGCAGCTTGTTTTTTCAGCCACCGGTTGAGCATTAGTGGGCTTACTGGTAATTGCGCATAGTCGGTAACAAATTGTTCTATTTTTTTACCACCGACATGATTCAGTCGAACGCGCAGCTTGTGATATTGCAGATACGGGTAGAGTGGATAATCTTCCAAGCGCTGGGCTAGTTGGTCGGCTTGGGTAGTTTTCCCTGCTGAGTATTTCTCTACAGCTGTCTGGTAGTTGGCACGCTGCGCAAATAAATTGTTTTGTTCAGCTGCTGTGCTGTATGCAGATAACCCGCAGATCAGGCCACACAAGAGCAAGCGTAAATTGCGTCTTTGGTTGCCCTTCATTGCTTCTTTGCGCCGTTGTTACTCAATGGCCCTGCGGCCAAAAAAACTTCTAAGTTGAGAACCATAATTACTACTAATCTATGCAAGGTGCTCGGTATTGTGTAATCACATTACCGCTAAAATGGTTGTTTGAAACTTTACTGTTCGGGATCTCTGACTCTAACCGCAAGTACGTCGCAGGGGGACCCATGCAGCACGCTATTGGCTGTGGAGCCCAGCAATAATGCAAGCCCGTGACGACCATGACTGCCAACGACAATTAGGTCCGCCTGGATTTCCTCGGCGAGCCTATGGATCTCACTTTCTGGCCTGCCAAAAATGAGGTGTTGATTGTCCTTTGGCACAGCAAGCTGGTTTGCAAACTCACTCAAATGAGATTTGGCTTGCTCTTGAATCTGTTCTTGCACCGAAGACATATCCATTGGAACATCGCCGCCATAAGCCAGACTGAGTGGCTCAATCACGTGGACTAAGTGGATTTGGCTATGTTCCTCTGCTAGGTCTAATGCGCGTTGCGCAACCTGGATCGATTCTTCTGTAAGATCGACCGCTAATACGATGGTTTGGTAACCTGACATTGCAATCTCCTTTCGGGTTTTCCAGACCATACAACCGATAGGGTGCCCTAACAACAGTGAGATTCGAATATGTCTTGGATTATTATTATTGGTGTTTTTATTTTGGCTGCAGGACCACTGTTCTATTTGATGCCAACAGCCAAAGATAAGCGTTTAACTGCATTGCGCTCCAATGCACGCCAGATGGGTTTTACCATTCAACTGGATTCATTGTTGAAATTAGACCCTAGCGCAGATGAAAGGGTTACTGCAGGCGCTCAAGCGCGCAGTACCAAGATCGAATGTTTGCGCTACCAACTGCCTATTGGGCAGACTTTAAACCACATCCCGCCACTTACCTTACAGCGTATTCCATCTCAGCCGACTATTCAGGTCACTGAGTTGATGAATGGCTGGGGATTACCCGAGGAAACGTCGAAAAGGGCTGATTCAGGGGCTCGCAGTGCAGTCAGTAATGCCACCAGCACTGCCGCCTGGCAACGCCAGGGCCAATTGCTTGAAACTATGCGGGCTTTATTGCTAGAAATGCCTGAAGACGTGTTGGGTATTGCCATTGATGGGCGCTGTGTTGGGGTTTTTTGGTTAGAGCGCTCAGGCAAACAGAATGTCGACAAAGCAGCCGCTAAGGCGTTCGTTGAGCCGCTGAGCATCATTCATACAAGCATGTGCAAAATTATCGAAAAAATAAAGACTCATCCCTGGGAAACAGACTAAATCGAGGGCTGATTTTGCTGCGATGCAGTACAGTTGCGAAACAATATTTGCATTTTATTAGTTGAGAATTCTTGACAGTGGGGCTGGGCTGGGCCTATAACTCGCACTTTCCACATCTCAGCGGTCGCAAATTGAATGATCTAATTTCATTCTATGAGCATGTTTTTTAAACTTCAGTTGTCGGGTGACGTACTTTTTTCGTTCACGGCAGCTTTAATCGGTATCTGGAAGTATATGGCAAGATCTCTTGTAATCGTCGAATCCCCAGCAAAAGCGAAAACGATTAATCGTTATTTGGGTAATGACTACATTGTCAAATCGAGTGTGGGTCACATTCGAGACTTGCCTGTCGGCGCCAAAGCCGTTGACCCTAAAGCGAGGGCTAAAGAGGCGCAGAAAACTAAAGCGCTGAGCCCAGAAAAAAAGGCAGCCTATAAAAAGAAGCGCTCACGTGAACAGTTGGTGCGCCGCATGGGTGTTAACCCGGACAAACAGTGGTCTGCGGAGTACGAGATACTACCCGGCAAAGAGAAAGTTGTTGAAGAATTGCGGCGCCTTGCTGCAAACGCGCCAGAAGTATATTTAGCCACAGATATGGACCGCGAAGGCGAGGCGATTGCCTGGCATTTGCGCGAGGCCATTGGCGGCGATGAAAGCCGCTATAGGCGTGTTGTTTTTAATGAAATTACCCGCAAAGCAATTCAGGCAGCCTTTGTTGATCCTGGCGAAATCGACATGGATCGAGTACATGCTCAGCAAGCGCGACGCTTTTTAGATCGGGTAGTAGGCTTTGAGTTATCACCGTTGCTTTGGTCAAAAGTTGCGCGAGGCCTATCTGCTGGCCGTGTGCAAAGTGTGGCGGTACGTCTAATTGTCGAGCGTGAACGCGAAATTCGCGCCTTTATACCTGAAGAATATTGGGATCTCTTTGCCGATTTAACCCGCGAGGGTTCCACAGAAGCACTGCGCTTTGAAGTTACCAAGCAAAATGGTCAAAACTTCCGCCCCAATGATGGCGCAACAACCCACGCGGCATTAGATCTGATGTCTGCTCAAACTTTTGTTGTAAGTAAGCGCGATGATCGGCCAACCCGCACCAAGCCTAATGCACCTTTTATAACATCTACCTTGCAGCAGGCTGCAAGCACTCGTATGAGCTTCTCAGTGAAGAAGACTATGACTATGGCGCAGCGCCTTTATGAGGCTGGCTACATCACGTATATGCGAACTGACTCTACAAATTTGAGTGCTGACGCGGTAGAAAGTTGTCGCGAATATATCAATAAAAACTTCGGTGCTGATTACTTACCCGAAGAGCCCAAGAAGTATTCGAGCAAAGGTGATGCGCAAGACGCTCACGAAGCCATTCGCCCCTCGAATGTCGGCACCAAACCAGAGCACATAGATGGTGTAGACCCTGATGCGGTGCGTTTGTACGAGCTCATCCGTAACCAGTTCATTGCCTGCCAAATGACCGAAGCTCGCTACCTGAGCACTAATATTAAAGTTGCCGCAGGAGAACTTGAGTTATCTGTGCGCGGCCGCATATTGCAGTTTGATGGCTTCACAAAAGTAATGGTGCCTGTTTCACGCAAGGATGAAGATTCTACGCTGCCTGATTTATACGAAGGTGAAGTTCTCGGGCACAAAGACTCAGAGGCCATACAGCACTTCACCAAGCCCACACCAAGGTTCGGTGAGGCCAGTTTAGTCAAAGAGCTAGAGAAGCAGGGGATTGGCAGACCTTCGACCTATGCCAGCATTATTTCCACCATTCAAGATAGAGGTTACGCGTCCCTCACCAATCGGCGTTTTTACGCTGAAAAAATTGGCGAGTTGGTCACCGATCGCTTGATGGAAAATTTTGAAAACCTAATGGACTATGGCTTTACTGCGAATATGGAGCAGGAGCTGGATAAAGTAGCCAAGGGCCAGGCTCAATGGGACCAAGTACTCGATGAGTTTTATGGTGATTTCAGTCAGAAGTTGGTGGGGGCCCAGGATCCAGACAACGGTATGCGCGCAAATTCGCCCACGGACACAGATATTGAGTGCCCTACATGTGAGCGCCATATGCAGATTCGTAACGGTTCAACAGGTGTCTTTTTGGGATGCTCTGGATACGGTCTGAAACCGAAAGAACGTTGCACCAAGACCGTCAACCTCATTCCCGGCGAAGAAGCTGTGGATGTTGATAAAGATGAAGAGGGCGAATCGAAACTACTGCGCAGACAGCGCAAATGCGACAAGTGCAATAGCACTATGCTCAGTCACCTTGTGGATGAAACTCGCAAGATGCACGTGTGCAGCAACAACCCAGACTGTGACAACTTTGCCATTGAAATGGGTACGTTCAAGATAAAAGGTTACGACGGACCCCTGTTAGAGTGCGATAAGTGCGGCAAAGAGATGCAGCTCAAGTCAGGTCGATTCGGTAAGTATTTTGGCTGCGTCGAATGCAAAAATACCCGCAAGTTACTGCGCAGTGGTGAGCCTGCGCCGCCTAAAGCAGATCCGGTTGCTATGCCCGAGCT
>CAJJAQ010000186.1 GCA_905182095.1 uncultured Pseudomonadales bacterium
TAGTGGGTGGGTTACAAAACTTGCTTGAGCGCCACCTGTACAATCACCATAGCCAAATATAATAACTGGCAAATCGTGATCTCTAACAAATCGTGTAATTCGATCGTTTACAGCAGCCATTGAGAACAGAGCGCCCGCGCCTTCCTTGGTTTGCATGCCTCCCGAAGAGATAAAACAAACTACTGGCAAACTTTGCTCTGCGCACTCGACCAACAACCGACAAACTTTCTCAGCGCTAGCCATATCAAAGGCGCCCGCTTGAAATTGCACATTGGAGATCACAACACCCACTCGTGGGTTAGCTATTGTGCCTTCAGAGTTTTCTTTCAGTGTTCCAATTCCGGTAACCACACCACAAGGGGGCAGATCGTTATTCAATGCATTCTCTATGGAAAGACGGAAGCCTGGAAACGAGCAAGGATCAGAACTAAGCAGATCGTCATAGCGATTTTCCCACTGATCAAAGTAACGATCAATAATATCCTGGTAGCCAAACTTATTGTTAGCCTTCACTTTGCGCAAAACGCCCTGCATTTGCAGATCGTTATACGCCATATCTAAGCGATTCCAGAAATCTTTACGACGACCAATATTGCGTGGCGTAATGCGCCCCTGGTAATTCTTGCCGTCTCTTTGCGCAACCACATAAGAGTTGAGTAAAGTACCGAAGAAATAGGTCACAATAACAAACAGAGCATCTGCCAAATGCGCAAAGCTGAGCTTTTTCCACTCTTCTACTGTGCGGAAAAACTCAGCACCTTTCGGCATCTTCAAAACACGCTGGTACCAATCAAATAGTTGGTTTTTAAGCGCGGCTTTACCTTCAGCGTCACTGGCCTGGATTTTCAACATCAACGCTGTCGCTGCCAAAGACCCATCAATCAATTTCTCAGCACTGTCTAACGACAATGTTTGATCAGCCTGTGCTTCGTGCGCAATGGTCTCTAGACGCCCAATTGCTTCATCATAAAAGGCATCGAACAAAAGCAGGTTTTCGCATTCTTTAATGAAATCGTCGCGTAATTCATCGTGCAGCAAAACATCAAGGATAGTCATATCCGCAAGTGAGATGGGTTCACTGCCACTGGCTACCGGTTCTATCTGTCCAGCAGACAGAGAGACCAAATAACTTCTATTGGCCTTCACATCAGAGCCTTCAGTACCGTCAATAAGACGCGGCCCAGTAATGAGCATGTTCAACTCAGCAGCCAGCTGTTTAGACACAAATGTATCCGACAGTCCGGCTACAGTCTGTTCAGCAAGTAGCTTTTTACCTTCGTAGGAAAAACGTTCCTTTAGCAGTGATTGCAGGTTTGTATCCGCTGCTGCCAAGAGAAACTCTCGGGGATTTTTAACGTCTGCGATTTGCAGTATGTGCCGAGTGTCTTCATGCCTTTGAAGATAGCTTTTCAGCGATTCTAAATTACCAGCCGCTTCCTTTTTCCAACGGTTGTAGAGAAATGCACCTACAGTTGAAAGAATATTCTTTCTGGCTAACTCGTAGTTTTCTTTGGGTTCACCAAAAATCATTTGTGCAATTCGACCGCGTTCGTCGTTCATTGCTTGGCGCTTATCAGTGTAGTTACGCCACGCTTTCGATAGCGCTTCATCATAGACCACTTTATCTGGGTCTTGTAACCAATATAGGAAGGTCTGACGACGCTCACGATCTGCACGAATATGCAATTCGCCGGAAGGAATTTCTTGGCTAGCTAGACGCCCGTATTGTTGGACACTAGTCGCCTTGATTCGTTTACGCACCTGTAAGTAACGAAGATACCGGTAGGCGATGCCAAACACGTTCACATATTCTGTTGGATTTTTAGTCAGTGTCAAAGACGCACTATTCTCCATCGCCTGGAGCTGACTTGAAGGCTTCAGATAGCGCAAAAGACTTTGCTTATAGTGATCCAAGATGTATGGATTTTCGGCAACAAAATCTTTGGTTAAACTTTCGATATTTACGATACTACCAACCAACGCACTGCGCAGCTTTTCGATTTGTTGCGGTGGATCGTTGGGACTGTAGTCAACTATGGCGTCGATGTTGCCCTGAGCATGTAGCTCTGGAGCAGACAAACCAACGTATTTTGCGCATTCCTGCCAAGACAAGTTTAAACGGCGGGCAATATTCGCCAAACCCGCAGGTTGAATAGTACTGAACACGCCGTCGCGCAAACACAGGATCAAATTACTTGCGGCCAAAGGTATAGCGCCGCCGGAATAACCCACACCGTAGATAACACCTACAGTAGGCACATCTACATTGCTCATTTCTGCGATAAGCCGACTAATACTGTGCGCTTGATTATTAGCGTTGGCTTCTTCGCCCGCATCGGCTCCAGGAGTATCCATGAAACTAACCAAGGGAAGGGCTCTGGCCGAACAATATTCTGCAAAAGAGGCAGCCCGCAAATGGTGTTGGGGCATCCAACTACCCTTCTCACTTGATCTATCCTGAGCAATAAATCCTACCGGGCGCTTTTCTCCACCGGGAAAGTCCATCAACAGAACCGCTTGATAAAACGGTCCTAGGCTGTCTTCTTCTAAGACTTTGCCCAACTGCCGGATCACCGGTGGCGCCGGCTCTCTGCCTTGGGCTTCCGCTGGAGCCACGACTGCTTCTATATAGGCGTCTATATCCAGAGCCGAAAGCTTGTCGTTAAGTTGTTCGATATCGTATTTCGACAATAACCCAGGAACAGGCTGTTCCTCTCGCTTAATGTCAGGAAACGATGAAAATTCTTTTGCTAGGTTCTCGGCTATAAAAAAAAGCCGGTCTCCTTCGATGAGCTGTTTTTGCAATTTTTTGGACTATCTGAAGATTCGCGTTACTCTAGCTACTTGTGTCGCTAATCGCAATTCTCACTATGTCAAAAATATGTCAAAAATTTCCTGCTCAATTCTGACCATTTCCGATACCCGTACACCTGCGGATGACAAATCCGGTGATTTGTTGAGTCAATACGTCGTTGACGCCGGTCATGCGCTGCATGCAAGAGCCATTGTCAAAGACGATATCTACGCCATCAGAGCTATCGCCTCCAAATGGATTGCCATGCCAGAAGTAAATGTAGTTATTACCACGGGTGGTACTGGTTTTACCGGCAGAGACAGCACTCCCGAGGCACTTAAGCCGCTGTTCGATAAGAATATTGAGGGCTTTGGCGAACTATTTCGACAAATTTCCTTCGAAGAAATCGGCACGTCTACCATCCAATCTAGGGCCGTCGGGGGACTAGCCAATGGCACCTTAATCTTTAGCTTACCCGGTTCCTCCGGTGCTGTTACTACAGGGTGGACAAAAATTCTACTCAACCAGCTCGATATTAATTTTCGCCCATGCAACTTTGCAGAGCTAATTCCGCGATTCAAAGAAACCTAAGCGACCTGCTGGCTGATTTAGACCCAGAAGAATTAGAATTCATAGCACTCAGCAGTAGCCGTCAACAGAGTCTCTCAGTAAACTCAGCTGGATAAAGGAAGAGTTTCAACAGAATATTAATTAGTCATCTGGCCGCAATGCGTGGCCTGAAATTTTTCCAATCTGTTTAGCACTACAATAGGGACGAACCAGTGAGCGAATCAATCTATATTCTCGGAGCAGCACGCACTCCAGTTGGCAGCTTTCAAGGCAGCCTTGCATCCCAGTCAGCCCCAGAGTTAGGTGCCCATGCAATCGCAGCGGCGTTGGTCAATGGACAAGTTGATCGCGCGGAAGTCAACGAAGTCATTATTGGCAATGTAGTGAGCTCTGGCCTGAAGCAAGCGCCCGCTCGGCAAGCCATGCGTATCGCGCAGTTACCTGATAGCTGCGCTGCTACAACGATCAACAAAGTTTGTGGTTCTGGCATGAAGGCGACTATGTTGGCCATGGACCTAATTCGGGCAGGCAGCGCAGATACAGTGGTAGCCGGCGGCATGGAAAGCATGAGCAATGCACCTTATTTAGTCGCAAAAGCACGTACCGGTTTGAGAATGGGGCATGCTGGCATGCTCGACTCTTTGTTCACAGATGGTTTAGAAGACGCAGAAACTGGCGGCTCTATGGGCTCTTTTGCGCAAAATACAGCGGATCAGCACCAACTGACCAGAGAAGCTATGGACGCCTATGCCATTGAGTCGGTAACCAGAGCACGCACAGCCATAGAAAACGAATCCTTGGCATCAGAGATTGCACCGATAGAAATAAAAGGCGCTATTGTCAAAGACGATGAGCAGCCAGGCAAAGCAAAAATCGACAAAATCCCCAACCTGCGACCCGCTTTCAAGGCAGATGGCACAATTACCGCCGCAAATGCTTCTTCAATCTCTGACGGCGCTTCGGCATTAGTCCTAACACGTGAAGGTAAGCTTGCTGGAAGAGTGCCTTTAGCGCGTATCGTTGAGCATGCTACCCATTCTATTCATCCAAGCGAATTTACCTTAGCGCCAATCGGCGCCATTGAAAAACTGCTCGCAAAAACTGGCTGGGACTTGGACAGCGTTGACCTATTCGAAATCAACGAAGCATTCGCTATGGTGACGATGTTGACCACGCAATCACTGGGCCTAGACCCAAGTAAGGTCAACGTATTTGGTGGCGCCTGCGCCCAAGGGCACCCCATTGGCTCCACGGGTAGCAGACTCATAGTGACTCTTGCTCATGCAATGAAAAATCAAGGCAAAAAACGCGGCATTGCTGCATTGTGCATTGGTGGCGGCGAGGCAACCGCAGTAGCGTTAGAACGAATCTAAAGCAAAGTACTTACAACCGCGAAGTAGGAAATGTCATTGACTCAGTTAAGTAATAAAAGTCGGCTACCAGTCATCGTTGGATGCGGCGGAGTGAATTCCGCTGGCAGAGTATCCTTTAACAACAGTTATCGACGGTTGATAATTGACTCTTTGCCAGAAGCTAAACGCGATGCAACCTATTTGAGTCTCGCGCAAATGATGGGCTTAGACCCGGCAAGTGCCGCTCAAGCGGAGCAGCGTACTTACATCCGCGATCACACCCTAGTCAGGCGTATTGAAAACTTCGATCCGGAGCGAGTGTATTGGCAGTCCAGCGCCCAGCTAAAAGGCGAAGGCAGCCAGCCTGTTAGCTTCGTTCTGGCGAAGAAGCAACTACCCAATGAAATACCCCAGACTTGGGAAATTAAAACGCTTAACGATAAAGAAGTATTGATCACCACTACTGAACCGTTAAGCGTGATGTTGCCGGACTATAGACCGTCCAAAGTCACCAGTGCGGGCCAATTGCCCACTGGGTTTGATCCAGCCGCCCTCTATCAAAGCCGCAATCACCCACGCGGCTTGCAAATGACCGTATTTGCAGCTTCCGACGCACTGCGGTCAACGGGCTTTACAATCCCAGAACTAAAGAATTTATGCCGGCCTGACCAAATTGCCGTTTACTCAGGCTCAGCCATGGGTCAACTGGATGCCGAATCTTACGGCGGGTTAATGCAGAATTCATTAATGGGTAAGCGCCCAAGCTCTAAGCACGTGGCCCTTGGGCTGCCGGAAATGGCTGGGGACTTCGTCAACGCCTATGTATTGGGCTCAGTGGGCGAAACCGCCGGAATCATTGGCGCATGTGCTACGTTCTTATATAGCGTTAAACGAGGCTTAGACGAAATACGTTCAGGCAGCAAGCGAATAGTAATAGTTGGCAACTCAGAGGCACCCATCGTGGCTAGCGTGATAGAGGGTTATCGCACTATGGGGGCACTAGCCGAGGACGAAGCCTTGATGGCCCTTGATGGATCTAGCAGCGTCGACAATCGACGCGCATGCCGCCCCTTCTCTTCAAATGCAGGTTTTACGGTTGCAGAGTCTTCAGTGTGGATTGTCTTAATGGATGACGAACTTGCTATGGAAAGTGGAGCCCGAGTTCTCGGTTCCGTAGCCGACGTCGCCGTGAATGCAGATGGCTACAAAAAATCCATTCCAGGCCCTGGTATAGGTAACTATGTAACGGTTGCTAAGACTATGGCTACCGCTCGCGCCATTCTTGGCGAAAAAGGTTTGCGCGAGCAAACCTATATGCAAGCACACGGCACAGGCACGCCGCAAAACCGCGTCACTGAGTCACAAATTCTTAACGAACTGGCCGCTAACTTTGGCATAGATAAGTGGTTAGTCGGGGCAATTAAATGCTACGTCGGTCACTCAATGGCCCCCGCTGGCGGCGATCAACTCTCGGCTATTCTTGGCGCCTGGGAGGATGGCATAGTGCCTGGCATAGATACAATTGATCATATCGCAGACGATGTGGAGCAGAGCAACCTACACTTGCCTATGAAGCACGTAGAACACGCGCCAGAAACCATGCGCGGAGCGTTTATTAACTCAAAAGGGTTTGGGGGAAATAACGCAACTGGACTATTTCTGTCCCCGGGCCAAACTCGTTCAATGCTCGAACAGCGCTGGGGCAAAAATGCCTACGCTGCTTTTTGTGCGAAGCAAGAGCAAGCTGAAGCCAACGCCCAGAGCTACAACGATGTCGCAGATAGCGGCAGCATTGCACCTATTTACAAATTTGGTGAGGATGTTTTAAGCGGGGCCGATCTAACCATTAGTTCAAACGAAATAGTCATACCAGGTTTTGGCAAACCAGTATCGCTTGATGCGCCGAATCCTTTCGAGGATATGACCTAAAGCGCATCGCCCACTCAACCCCAGCCAGCTGAACCTAGTGTACGGTTTCGTCCTGCACTTTTAGTGCCGTGGCTCTTTGTTCGGCAATGGTAGTGAGCTGTGGATGAGGGCATATTGCCGCGCACGCATTGAATTCATAGCGTGCTG
>CAJJAQ010000187.1 GCA_905182095.1 uncultured Pseudomonadales bacterium
AACGGGTTTGTACATCAGGCAGGTAGTCGCTTGGTATCAGGGTTGGTACATGAAGATTAATTTCTTGGCTTACCGGTTCTAAAGGCATATCCCGGTCAGGTACCTGGCCCGAACGCATTGCATTCACAGCGCGGTTCAACATATCCATATACATGGAGAAACCAATGGACTCTATTTGGCCTGATTGGTCATCACCCAATAGTTCGCCGGCGCCGCGTATTTCCATATCTTGAGTCGCTAGTGTGAAGCCAACGCCAAGGTCTCCAGATGCCTCAATGGCTTCCAAGCGCTTTACCGCATCAGCTGTCATTGCTTTAGGTTCAGGAGTTAATAAGTAAGCATACGCTTGCCTATGACTACGCCCCACCCGTCCGCGCAACTGATGCAATTGGGCAAGCCCAAATTTGTCAGCGCGTTCAATAATAATTGTGTTTGCGTTGGGTATGTCTATGCCGGTCTCGATAATAGTTGAGCACACGAGCACGTTGAGACGACGGTGATAAAATTCACTCATCACCTCTTCGAGTTCATTTTTGCGTAGTTGACCATGACCAATGCCCACTCGGGCTTCAGGCACTAACTCGCGAATGGTTTCCGCGGTTTGTTCGATGGAGCGCACTTCGTTATGCAAAAAGAACACTTGGCCTCCACGCATGAGTTCGCGGCTAATTGCTTCACGGACACTTTGCTCGCTACGCTGCTGGACAAAAGTTTTGATCGACAGGCGCTTAGCTGGCGGCGTGGCTATAACAGACAGATCACGTATGCCACTCAATGACATATTCAGTGTTCTTGGAATGGGGGTGGCGGTAAGTGTGAGAACATCCACTTCGGCTCGAATGGCACGTAGGCGCTCTTTTTGTCTTACACCAAATCTGTGTTCTTCGTCGACGATAACCAAACCAAGGTCGTTAAATTTGAACTGTGGGCTAAGTAACTTGTGCGTGCCGATTAAAATATCCATCTTGCCGTTGGCGGTTTTGACGGCGATCTCATCTATTTCCTGGGTGGTCTTAACACGGCTAGCCACATCAATGTGAACCGGCCAATTTGCAAACCGATCTACTAAGGTGTCGTAGTGTTGTTGCGCGAGCAGTGTGGTGGGCACTAACATCACCACCTGTTTGCCACTTTGCACAGCAGCAAATGCGGCGCGCATTGCCACCTCTGTTTTACCAAAACCAACGTCCCCACAAACCAGTCGATCCATCGCTCGTTCCATAGCCATGTCCGCCAAGGTCTCTTCGATGGCGGTTTTTTGATCAGTGGTGACGTCGAAGGGAAACTCTGCGGAAAAAGCCGCATAGTCATCTTCACTGGGCTTAAGGCTATGAGATTTGCGCATTTCGCGGCGCGCATAAATGTCTAATAGCTCTGCCGCAACATCAATAACCTTTTCGGCTGCGCGACGCTTGGCTCGGTCCCATTGGTCAGAGCCGAGTCTGTGTAAAGGGGCATGTTCTTCATCAGCGCCTGCATAGCGACCAATTAGATGTAGCGATGTCACCGGCACATATAATTTTGCGCCTCCAGCATAGCCGAGCATCAAAAATTCATAGTCTGCTGAGTCAATTTGCAGAGTCTCTAAACCTAAGTAGCGACCAACGCCATGTTCAATGTGCACAACCGGCGAGCCCATAGACAATTCAGTTAAGTTACGGACAATTTGGTCCGGGTCTATTACTTTGCGGTTGCTGTCTTTTTTGCCTTCGGTAGGTCGCTTACCCAACACCTCGTTTTCGGTGATGATAATGGCGCCATCAATAAATAGACCTTGGGTCAGCGGTGACACGCTGATGCAATGACCATCACTACTTAAGTATTCTTCAAAGGAAGTTACATTGTGGGTTTGAATGGAACTTTTACGCAGCAATTCATCAAACACCTCTCTGCGCCCCGCAGACTCGGCAATAAATAGAACCGGCTTTGCAGTCCCAAGTAAAAATTGCTGTAACGCGTGACTTGGTTCCGCTAGGCGAGCATTAATATGCAAGTCAGGTACTGTTTGAGTTGCAAATTCCACAGCGTGTTTGGCGTTGGCTGAATTGAGAAATATGCGCTTACCCTTGTTCAGGTTTTGGCGTAGCTCATCCGCCCCAAGGTAAAGGGTTGAAGGTTCTAGTATCGGCCGTTCAATATCATAGCGAAGGGACTCATAGCGACCTTCTACCTCTGCAAGATAAGTGTCAGCAGCAGCCATAGCACCGTCTTCCAGCACAAAAATGGCATCTTTTGGCAGGTAGTCGAAGAGGCTGTCGAGCTGTTCGAAAAACAGCGGTAGGTAATATTCAATGCCATTAGGGGCAATATAGCTGCTGACATCTTGATAAACGCTACAGCGCCTGACGTCTACGTTAAAGGTGTTGTGCCAGCGGTCACGGAAGCGCGCAATGGCAGCATCATCGAAGGGAAACTCTTTGGCGGGTAACAAGTTGAGCTGTTTGATCTGTTCAACCGTACGCTGAGTTTCTGGATCAAAGGTTCTAAGGGTGTCTATTTCGTCGTCAAGGAGGTCTATCCTTACCGGCAGTTCGCTGCCCATGGGGTAGATATCAACCAAGGCGCCGCGCACTGCATATTGCCCACGCTCAACTACCATGTCCGCACTTTGATAACCGGCAGATTCCAAAATCAGCCGCTGCTCGGCAACGTCAAAGGTTTGTCCACAGGCTAAATTAAAGCAGGCACCACCCAGATAAGAGGTGGGCGCGACTTTTTGCAATAACGTGCTGATCGGCACGCTAAGCACGCCTTTAGCCTTACCTTGTAGCTGAGACAGCGAAGATAGCCGCTCGGAAATAATATCTTGGTGTGGCGAAAAAACATCATAGGGTAGGGTTTCCCAATCTGGAAAGCGCAATACGTCTAGGTTGCCAGCGGCTGTGGCAGAGTTACTGGCAGAGTTGCCGGCAAAAAAGTTGATGCCATTGCTCCAACGCTCAGTTGCCGAAGAATCTGCGGTAACCACAACGATCAGGTTGTCTTGGGCTTGGGCAAATTCTGCCACTGCCAGTATGTCCGCTGAGCCACTTAGGCCGTTCCAACCCAGGCTGTCGCCGTCTTTGGTAGGTATCAGTTCTTCAGTTGTCGAATTAACAATCAATTGGCGCAATGCTAAAAATCCATATTAGTTATTTCAGTACAGGTTGCCCCGGGGCATTTTATCTGCCGCAC
>CAJJAQ010000188.1 GCA_905182095.1 uncultured Pseudomonadales bacterium
GCTCTACCAGCTGAGCTAACGACCCTTAGATTCGCGAGCGACGCGCATTGTAGACAGCCATGGACCTAGAGACAAGTATTCAGACGCGATCTATTGAAAAACATTTCGCAAATTTGCATTCCACTCGATAGACAACTCATAACTGGGCCAATTTTGCCGAAATTTGCCCTAAATGTGTGCTTGTAAAAATATCTAGCGCCGATACTTCACTGATGAGAAATCGAATCGCCCAGTGGATTTAGGCATAAAATGTTGGATCATCCACTTTTGCAGTAACAAATCCTTGTTTGCGGATATGACAGCTATCGCAACGACCACAGGCTGCACCCGATGCTAAAGCGGCATAGCATGATACCGTTAAGCCGTAATCAACCCCCAACTCAACACCCACTTGGATAATTTCATCTTTGGTAAGGTCAATAAGCGGTGCGTGCACTGTTAAGCGATTTCCCTCAACGCCAGCCTTAGTCGCCAAATTTGCCATATTCTGGAAGGCTTCAATGTATTCGCCGCGGCAATCTGGGTAGCCCGAATAATCCACGGCATTAACGCCAACGAATATGTCCCGAGAATCTAGCACTTCACTCCAAGCCAACGCCAAAGATAGAAAAACGGTATTTCGCGCAGGCACATAGGTAATGGGAATTTCTTCACTGGGTTGGGTTTCAGCCTCAGCGCCTTCGGTGAATTCGCTTTGTGGCACCGCAATATCATGATCTGTAAGCGCTGACCCACCGAATTGGCCTAGATCAATTTTTAAAATTCTGTGCTCAACAACCCCAGCCGCTAAAGCGACCTTTTTGGCGCCATTAAGCTCAGCACTACTGCGCTGCCCGTAGTCAAAGGAAAGCGCGTAACAACTAAAGCCAGCATTCGTGGCCATAGCCAGCGTCGTCGCCGAGTCTAGCCCACCCGATAACAGCACCACAGCCCGTTTGGTTTTTTGATTCATCTTATCTATTCATATAGAGCAATATGAATTATCGCTCGGTTTTTAACTAGCGCCCCGGGATATCGCCCCAAAGCAATTTATGTAATTGAACCTGCATGCGTACAGGTAACCGGTCTGCAACAATCCAGTCAGCTAACTGTCTGGATTCCAACTGATGATGACTTGGCGAAAAAAGCACGTCAGCTACCCGACTATATAAGTCGTACTCATCACAGCGCATACGCGCCCAATCGTAGTCCGCCCTATCACAAACTACGAATTTAATTTGATCATGAGCATTCAAACAGCGCATATTTTCCCAAAGATTACGCTGCACTTCAGCGGATCCAGGGGTTTTCAAATCAATAACCTTAACCACTCGCGGGTCCACATCAGCAACACTCAATGCGCCGCTGGTTTCAAGAGAAACCGACATTCCCGCATCAGCTAATGCAACCATCAGAGGCAACGCACCGGGTTGCGCCAAAGGTTCACCACCGGTGACAGTTACATGGCCTACGCCGAAATCTTTAACCGTTTGGAGAATATCCGCTTGTTCAATCATCTCGCCGCCGGAAAATGCGTAAGCACTATCACAGTACTGACACCGCAGCGGACAGCCCGTCAGGCGCACAAACACCGTAGGCCTACCGACAGTATTGGCCTCACCCTGTAAGGATAAGAAAATTTCAGTAATACGCAGTGCGCTCATTGTATTGGCCAGGAATTGGATAGAGGGGTCATGAGATTAACTCAGCAACACTTGGATTAAGAAAACAGTACGCTTCTACAGCGTTAGTTTATGGCACGCGCGTATTTATCTGCCAACTTAGCTGCAGAACTTTGCGGAAAATCGGCCTGTACTTTGTCTAAATAGGTTTTCGCTTGCTTGTCATCACCAAGACCGTGATACAACACGCCTAGTTTATAAAGCGCTCCAGGCACCTTTTGGTGATCAGGATATAGGCGCACCACTTGAACAAAATTTTGCCGCGCTTTCTCGGCATTGTTCTGGGCAAGATATAGCTCACCCAACCAATAAAACGCATTTGGCGTATACTTGCCGTTAGGGAAATTAACAATTATTCCCTCAAAACCAGCAATTGAAGGCTCAAATTCTTTTGCGCGCATCAAATCAATGGCGGCGGAATAGGCAGCGTGCTCAGTGGTCCAGACTTTGCCAGGTGCTAGAGGGGACTTCACCCCACTAGTGCCCTGACCTGTGGAACCAGGCGGCGGCGCAGGGCGGTTAGAAGCCAGCGCAGCTACTCGACCATCTAAATCTACATATTGTTCTTTTTGGTCTCTACGCAGATTCTCAATGAGGTACTGCTGCTCTTCAACTTTACCTCGCAGGATTTGTAGTTCCTGCTGCAGCACCTGCATCTGATAAAACATTTGCGACAAGGAACCGTCTTGCAAAAACTCGCCTGGAGCATTAACCCCTTGCTGAACTTGGGTCAAATTAGCGGCGCCTAATGGGTCACTTCTGCCCCAGAGGTCGTCATCGTATTTGTCTTCTGTTGCGATCGGTTCAATTGTTCTGAACCTAGTACCGTCAGCAACACTGTCTCTCCCTACGGAAGAAAATCGGTCTCTGGTTGAAGAACTATCCTGCGAGACAGTCCCAGCGGTGGGCTTGTTACCTTGCAACGATTCCTCAACAGGGACCGCTGCATGGACAACATGGCTAGCTAGGCTAGCCAATAAAAGCAAACTGACGCTGAACTTTGCGCTTACAAAGTAAGCGTCTCTAGTTTTCGACAACATAACTGCATTTGCCATAATCAGCGCCTAATTGCTTTGGTAGTAGGCTATCTGTACTCGACTACCGCACGTCTATTTTGTGCCCAAGCCGCACTATTGTGTGCTGGATTTTGCGGACGTTCTTCACCATAACTAACCACTTCAATTTGACGCGAACCGACACCAGCAGAACGCAAGAAACTGCTGATCGCCGCAGCACGACGCTCGCCCAAGGCTAGATTGTACTCACGAGTGCCGCGCTCATCACAATGCCCTTGAACTACAACACTACGATCTGAGTTTCTGCGTAAGATTTGCGCATGCACCTCTAAAACTGCTAAATCGCTAGGATTCAAGATGGCTTTGTCATATTCGAAATAGAACGTTCTAGAAATAGGTTGGCCAGAGCCATCAACAGGGGTGTTATTGTCCTCAGCAAAATCTGAGATTACTTCTTCTACTACTTCAACAGGCGCCACTACTTCAGGGTTCTGCTCTACTGGCTCTTGTTGATTTACAGGTCCAGTGGCAGTACTTGAACAGCCGGCTATAAAAAGAGCCGCCAAAATTGAAAGTGCTGCGCTAGATAGTCGAGATTGTGTTGGCATGATTTGTTCCTCATGTTTCGGGTTATTAGGCATGGTTCTGAGGCCAATTATTAGCGCTCTCAAAACTCGTCTCAATGATCAATCGCAATCCGAGAATAGCCGACTGCTTATTTAGACTTTTTGCAAATACTTGTTTCTTAGCGCTTTAATTCTACACGGGTAAAGAAAGTAGTCTACTTAACACTGCACTTTATCTGTGTTCTGCTGCATTTTGCTTTTCTATCTATACTTCTATCTATATCCACTTCTTTCTAATTTGCAGAAAGAATATCTGGCAAAAACGGCGACCAAGCTGGCTCTCGCACATCTCCCACTGAAGACGGCAATCTATACTTCACCCGCCCATCAATTGAAACCACGGCCAAAATACCTCTACCTTGATCTTGAGTTGCATACATCAACATGGCGCCATTAGGTGCCAATGAAGGTGATTCATCTAAATCTGTTGCAGTTAAAACCAAGACACTGTCTTTTTCTAAATCTTGCCATGCGATATGAAATACACCGTTGCGACGATGGACAAATACTAGGTGTTTGCCATCCGGCAATAGTCGAGCACGAGCATTGTAGTCGCCAATAAAAGTCAGGCGTTCCAAAAAGTTTGTCGCTAACTCAACCTGGTAAATTTGTGGACGCCCACCACGGTCCGAAGTGAAGACAATAGATTTGCCATCAGGAGACCAGGCCGGCTCGGTATCAATGCCATGGTGCCGGGTAATACGCCGTAATTTACGACTGGCGATATCCATAACAAATATCTCCGGATCACCGCCTCGGGAAAGCACCATAGCCAAGCTTTTGCCGTCAGGAGAAAATACTGGCGAGCTATTGATGCCCTTGAAATTGGTGAGCCGCTCTCTATAAGGGCCATCAATATCTTGCAGAATAATACTAGGCCTACCCGTTTCAAAAGAAACATAAGCAACTTGTCGGCCATCCGGAGACCAACTTGCGGAAAGAATAGGCTCGGCAGAGGAATACAAAGTGCGTGCTCGGGCACCATCGGCATCTGCCAGCTCTAACTGATAGCGGGCACTAGTCGAGCCCGCATCTTTAGCCAGCACGTAAAGAATTTTGGTCGCAAACGCGCCCTGTACTCCAGTAATTTTCGCATACACCAAATCGGCAATTTTGTGACCAACATCGCGCCATTGGCTGCGCTCTATGGTGAAACTGCCAGATTCTAAACTTCTTTCTCCCGCCACATCGTAAAGCTCGAACTCAACCAATACTTTACCGTCCTCAGGCAAAAGTTGCGTACGCCCAATAACCAAGTAAGCGCTTTTCAATATGCGCCAGTCGCGAAAAAAGACAGCTTCTCTGGTACTTGGGTAGGACAGCATATTCTCGCTGGCCAACGGATCAAACTGACCGCTTCTGGCAAGGTCAAATGCCACGATACTAGAAAGGTTAGCCTCATCGCTCAGAGGCTCAGGCATTGCAAAAGGTACAATAGAGATTCGAATGGGTTCATCAACACCGCGATCAATGATAATGGTGTCTAACGAACTTGCAGCTTGCAGGCCTGGCGCCACGACCAGCAGCAACAAAATCAAACCAAAATAAGTTCTGCGTAAATGACTCAACGCCCACGGTCGCATCAAAACATTCCTAGCCGAAACAAAACCGGTTACATAACTCATGATAATTCCTGCACTGTAAATTTTCCGCGCCACTGGACTCGCCGCCTGAGCAGGTAACTTAACGTAAAAGATCGCTGGGTTGGAAAAGAAAGTAAAAGCGCCGGAAATATTTTTCAAATGTTGAATTTTCCGTTGGCACATTAAAGCGTCGCACTTGTCTAATGGCCTGTTCCGCTGACTGATCAAATGCAGAATTACCAGATCCCTCTACCAAGGTCACGGATATCACCTCGCCGGTGGGGACAAGTTCTACAAGCAACAATGCTTGCATACCATTTCGCGCACTTGGCGGCCTACTCCAGTTTTTTCGTACCTGCTCATAAATTGCAGCCCTAAATGATTGGGCTGCTTCGTCATTCTCAATGTCATTGAGGTTTTGCACTTCCTCATCAAGCGACTGCTGTAGGTCTGTCTGTGCCAACTCACCAAGTGCAGCCAAACGTTTAAGGCGCTGCTGCTCTAAGAGAGACTCCCGCGCCTTTTGTTCGGCCTTCTCCGCAGCTTCTTTTGCTGCCTTCATCTCGGCTAGGCTCTTTTCATTCGGTTTATTTGCTAAATCCGGATTGTTCGGTGTAGCTTTTTTCACTACGGGCGGTGGTTTCGGGGGCGTTGGCTTTTGGTTGGCAACTTTGGTTTTTGGCTTTGCCCTAGGCTCTAAGACAATCAATTTGGCGTTCACAGCCTGGGGCGTTATCACTGTGGATAACTCTGTTTCCGACGCCCAGCCTTGATAAAGCGCAAAACCCAAGCCCAAGTGAATAACCAAGGCAAGTAACAAAGGCAGCGTATATGTCTGAATCAGCCCCACTCTAACTCTCGATAATTGGCGGATCAGTAATCAGCCCAACACTTTCCGCCCCGGCCCTCTGTAATACGGTCATAACCCGAACAACGGCGCCATAATCCAGCGCATGATCAGCCTTAATATAAACCGGCACATTAGTCCGAGAGCGTAAGATTTTTCCAGCCTGCTCTTCCAGCGAAAAAACTGTCACTCGAGTACCGTCATCCGTGTCTTGGGCAACACCCTGCGCACCCAAATTCATAAACAGTGCGCCGTCTTTGCGCATAGAAACAATGAGCGGGTCGGACTCATTAGTTTCGATAGACTTCGACGGCGCTTGAGGCAAATCAACTTTAACCCCTTGAGTGAGCAATGGCGCAGTAGCCATAAAAATCACCAATAAAACCAGCATTACGTCGATATACGGCACGACGTTAATCTCAGATATCGGTTTTCTTCGTTGCGCCATAGCTTAGGTACTCGTGCTAAGAATTAGATTGAGACGAACGTGCGTGAGCGGCTCTATGCAAAATCGTTGTCACTTCTTCCGCAAAGGCCTCATAGCGTTTCATAATAGAGTCGACCTTGGCAGCGTAACGGTTATAGGCTATCACTGCGGGAATAGCGGCAAACAAACCCATCGCGGTTGCCACCAAAGCCTCGGAAATACCCGGTGCTACAGATGCTAAGGTCGCTTGGCTCATACTCGCTAAGGAACGAAAAGAATTCATAATGCCCCAAACAGTGCCAAACAAACCCACATAGGGGCTGGTTGAACCTACTGTAGCCAAAAATGGCAGATGAGTTTCAAGGCGAGCCTCCTCACGATTCAGCGCCACTCGCATAGATCGTTGAACCCCCTGCATAATTGCCTCAGCATCCATGCCCGCCTGTTCAGATAAGCGCGTATATTCACGAAAACCAGAAACAAATATGGTCTCGATACCGTTGAGGTTTTCTTCATTAGAAAGCTCACCGTAAAACTCGCGCAAATCAATACCCGACCAAAAATGATCTTCCAAGGAATCCACATCATTTATAGCGCGGCGTAAAAACAGCCAGCGTTGGAAGATCATCATCCAACTCACAACCGATGCGATCGCCAACAGCAACATTACAATTTGCACCAACAAACTTGCGTTTGAGATAAGTTCAAATATGGAAATTTGGTCAGTCAAAAAAACCGCTCCTTAGTTTTAGTCTTAGTCTGAGTCTGAGTCTGAGTCTGATCTGTCTTGAAGCATTTCAGAATCATGCCCTTGCTCTGGCGGACGCAGGCCAAAGTGCTGATAACTCTTCGAAGTCGCTATCCGTCCACGAGGAGTTCTCATTAAATACCCTTGTTGAATAAGATAGGGTTCAAGAACATCTTCAATGGTACCTCTCTCTTCGCTAATGGCAGCCGCCACGGAGTCTAGTCCCACGGGACCACCGCCAAACTTGTCGATTATAGTCATCAACAGGCGTCGGTCCATGGCGTCAAAACCTTCTTTATCCACGTTAAGTAAATTAAGCGCCTCATCTGCAATGGCTTTAGACACGGAGCCATCGCCGCGCACCTCAGCCACATCTCTCACTCTACGCAACAATCTGTTGCTGATACGTGGCGTTCCGCGAGAGCGTCGAGAAATTTCTGTCGCACCAGCAGCCTCGATAGGTAAATTCAATTTTGCCGCCGAGCGATTAACAATTTGTGTGAGTTCGCCAATACTATAGAACTCCAAACGCTGCACAATGCCAAAGCGATCGCGTAGAGGACTGGTTAACAGACCCGCTCGGGTAGTTGCACCCACTAAGGTAAAAGGTTGTAGTTCCAGTTTCAGCGAACGCGCAGCCGGACCCTCACCAATCATAATATCCAACTGGAAATCTTCCATGGCTGGATAAAGAATTTCTTCAACCAAAGGGCTCAAACGATGAATCTCGTCAATAAAGAGTACGTCGCCGGCATCTAGATTGCTTAGCATTGCGGCAAGATCACCGGGCTTTTCTAAAATTGGCCCAGAAGTTGATTTGAACCCAGCACCCATTTCCCGCGCCAAAATATTTGCCAGCGTGGTCTTTCCTAAACCGGGTGGCCCAAAAATCAGCGTATGATCTAAAGACTCACCGCGCATGCGTGCGGCCTCAATAAAAATACTCATCTGCTCTTTCACCGCAGACTGGCCAATATATTCGCTCAGTTGGGTCGGTCGCAGCGCGCGATCAAAACCCACATCACCGCTGTCTTCAACCGGCGATACAAAGCGATCTGGTTCAATAGCCATTCGTTAAACTCCGCTTCGAGCAAATTGACGTAACACCCAAGTAACAATTTGCTCCGTGGTTGGATCTTTTCCATCACCACCGGCCTCGGCAGCCTTTACTTCAAAATCTTTGCGCGCGTGCATAACAGCCTGTTGTGCCTGATGACCTTTATAACCTAAAGCCAACAGCGCTTCTTCTGCATCTTGGTATACCGCACGACTACCAAAGCTGGACATAGGCAAGTCTGTGGCGCTGGGCAACTGGGGTAGCAGCGTGTCAATTCTCGACTTTAATTCCACCATAAGACGTTCAGCGGTTTTCTTACCCACACCGGGCACTTTGGTCAAAACGCCAACTTCATTGTTTTGCACTGCGCGGCTTAAGGTCGAAGGATCAATAGAAGAAATCAAAGCGAGGCCCATTTTTGGCCCCACACCATTTATGCGTATATAAGTGCGGTAAAGGTCGCGCTCATTTCTGTCGCAAAAGCCGAAAAGTAACTGGGCATCTTCGCGCACAACAAAATGGGTATATAAAATGAGTTCAGTGCCAATCAGTGGCGCCGAGCCGAGCACATTTGCACTGACTTCGACCTCATAGCCTACGCCGCCTACATCAAGTAAAAGTACGTTGCCCTGAATTTCTACAAGAGCGCCTCTGAGTCTGCTGATCAATGAGTTAAACCTTATTGGCCACTAAGAGTGGCAGTATTGACGTGGCAAAGCGCAATCGCAAGGGCATCTGCCGCATCTGCTTGAGGAGTACCCGGCAAAGATAAAAGTAATTTCACCATATGGGCAACTTGTTCTTTGCTGGCACCACCAGTACCTACAATAGCTTGCTTGACGCGCCGGGCTGCATATTCCGAAACAGGTAAATTCGCCATAACACCGGCGGCTATGGCAACCCCGCGGGCTTGCCCTAACTTCAGGGCTGACGCAGCGTTTTTTGCCATAAAAACCTCTTCAATGGCCATTTCCGATGGCGAGTACTGCTCAATGATCTCACTGACGCCTTGATAGATCATCCCGAGTCGACTGGGCAAATCACCTTTTTCGGTATTGATACATCCGCTTGCGACATAAGTCGCCTTACGCCCACTGATGGCAATCAGCCCGTAACCTGTAAGGCGCGACCCCGGGTCTATGCCTAGAATACAATGCTGAGCTTCAACCATAGACGTTTACCTAGCTAAGAAAATATCGGGGCAGAAGATTACAAGGGTGCCTAGGCGTAAGCTTCCTCAGGAAATTCACCGTTGGTATAGACCTCCTGCACATCATCGAGGTCCTCAAGAACATCGATTAATGTCAGAACTTTTTCCGCCATCTCTAAATCACACTCACTGGTCGTAGATGCCACCATCGTAACTTCAGAGTGGTCGGGTTCAAACCCAGCTTCAGTCAACCCACCGACCACAGCGTTAAGATTTTCCCAAGGCGTCGTAACACTAATGCCGCCGTCGTCATCAGTCTCAACGTCATCAGCACCAGCCTCAAGAGCTGCGTCAATCAACTGTTCTTCATCCACACCAGGAGCGAAACTGATAATCCCTTGGCGGGTAAATAAGTAAGCAACAGATCCATCGGTACCCAGATTGCCACCATACTTACTAAAGGCATGGCGCACTTCAGCGACGGTTCTATTGCGGTTATCCGTCATAACCTCAACGAGTACAGCTACGCCACCGTTGGCATAACCTTCATAAACCAATTCTTCTACGTCGTTTCCATCAACGCCGCCGGCGCCGCGCTGGATGGCGCGTTCAATAGTATCTTTAGGCATATTCGCGCCCAAAGATTTGTCTACCGCTGCACGCAATCTAGGATTGTCGTCAACCACACCACCCCCTAACCGGGCGGCCACTGTTATCTCGCGGATCAACTTGGTATATAGCTTGCCGCGCTTTTTATCTTGCGCCGCTTTGCGGTGCTTAATATTCGCCCATTTACTATGACCTGCCATTAGCTAATCTCCTCGGCGCAATTCCACATATATTTCAGTTGTTAAGGCCGCTGGCCTGTTTTCTATCGAAAGGCACCTGACCGTCGGTGCCTATCAAGGCTTGCTAGGCGCAAGGCCTAACTGCCTGAGCTGTTAACATCCTTAGCTTTTAGCTGCCTTCGCTGTTAACTGCCTTCGCTGGTGTACGTATGCGAATATGCAGATCTCGCAACTGCTGCTCTTCCACACTGCCCGGCGCGTCCATCATCGCACAAGAAGCTGTCTGGGTTTTCGGGAAAGCGATGACTTCTCGAATGGACTGGCTGTCTGTCATCAACATAACTAAGCGATCTAGACCCAAAGCAATACCGCCATGAGGTGGGCACCCGTACTGCAAAGCTTCTAGTAAGAAGCCAAACTTCTCTTGACCTTCTTCATCCATCTTTAAAACATCAAATACAGCTTTTTGCATGTTCTGATCATGAATTCGTAACGACCCACCACCCAATTCATAGCCGTTCAAAACCACGTCATAAGCCGCCGCTTGTGCTGCGCCAGGATTTTCAAATAACTCTTGAGGCGTGCAAGTTGGTCGCGTGAAGGGGTGATGCTCAGCGCTAAAGGTACCATCGCGGCCTTCAGCAAACATCGGCCAATCAACAACCCAACAAGGTTTAAACTCACCCTCTAGCAATGCTAGATCCGCACCCAACTCGTTGCGCAAAGCACCCATGGCGTCATTTACGACTTTAGCTTGATCAGCACCAAAAAATACTAGATCGCCTGTCTGTGCGCCAACGCGTTCAAGAACAGATTGAATCACATCAGTAGGCATGAATTTTAAAATAGGCGATTGCAGACCATCGGCACCCGCACTGAGGTCGTTGACCTTCACATAGGCTAGACCTTTAGCGCCATAGCGGCCAACAAATGCTGTGTATTGATCGATAACCTTGCGTGAAAGTGTTGCACCACCAGGAGCTCGAAGGGCAACCACACGCCCCTTCGGATCATTGGCAGGACCTTGGAACACTTTGAACTCCACCGCGCTCATCAAGTCCGCAACATCGACCAAACGCATTGGGTTACGCAAATCTGGACGATCATTGCCAAAACCACGCATGGCGTCGGCCCATGTAATGATTGGAAATTCACCTAACTCAACACCTAGGACGTTGGTAAAGACCTGCCTAAGCATGCCTTCAGTCATGGTCATGATCTGATCTTGAGAAGTAAAAGAGGCTTCTATATCAATCTGGGTAAATTCTGGTTGTCTATCTGCGCGCAAATCTTCATCGCGGTAACAGCGGGCAATTTGATAATACTTATCCATACCCGACATCATCAGCAACTGTTTATAAACCTGCGGCGATTGCGGTAGCGCAAAAAATTCCCCCGGGTGAGTTCTACTGGGCACTAAGTAATCTCGCGCACCTTCGGGGGTTGCCCTGGAAAGCGTTGGCGTCTCGATATCCCAAAAGCCATTCTCTTCCAAAAAGCTTCTTACTTGGCTTGTGATTTTTGCCCTAGTTTGCATTCGTTGCTGCATTTCCGGGCGACGCAAATCTAAATAACGATAGCGCAAGCGAATGTCTTCTCCCGCTTCAGAGTGCTCATCCAGTTGAAATGGTGGCGTTTTAGCCGCATTCAAAACCGTCAGCTCTAAGCCAAGCACTTCAATCTCGCCAGTAGGCATATCTGCATTAGCAGTGCCTTCAGGACGAGGCCTAACCTTACCTTTTGCTTTAAGCACAAATTCATTACGCACAGAATCCGCGGCGGCAAAACTTTCCTGAGTATCTGGGTCGAAAACTACCTGCAAAATCCCAGTGCGATCTCGGACGTCCAAAAAGATTACCCCACCGTGGTCGCGGCGACGGTGCACCCAACCATAGATCTCAACTTCCTCACCGACATCGCTTGAGCGAATATCGCCACAGTAGTGACTGCGCATGGGCATCCCTTTTTGTTTGTACTAATTAAACTGCGACCAAAAGCCGCCGTTGATATTTTTCGCCTAATCGGCGAAACCTACATAAGCTTTCGCTAAGAATCTAAAACTGGCTCTAGGAGTCGCTAGACGAACCACCTCCGGAGGAGCTCGATTCAGAACCAGCGACATTCTTTTTGTTACCAGACTTAAAGTCCGTTTCGTACCAACCGTCGCCTTTGAGGCGAAAACCGGCCGCAGAAATTATTCTTTTAAGGCTGTCTTTTTTGCATTCCGGACAACTCACTATAGGTTGTTCGCTGAGTTTTTGAACCACCTCTAATTGGTGATCACAGTCTGCGCATCGATATTCATAGATCGGCATAAAATTTTCTTCTAGGTAAATCTTTCAACAAGCGGCGCATGATCGTAAAAAAAGCAGTAAAAATACAGTGATTTTGCTTACTTTTTGTTGCGACACCGTATTTGATCAGCTATAACAGCGCCTTCAGACCGTAGAGTCTGTTCAATAGCAAAGTTTAAGCAGTCATTGACCATAAGTCAGTTGCAAACTTTAACGCGAAATTCCATTGAAAGATGTTTTTATATTGGTTTTTTGTAGTCTAAGTGGCTTGTGAAATTGACTGAAAAGTTAAATTCATAATCTCGCTAAAAGCTACATTGTCGTTAGAGAGGGTAATGTTGTTAGATTAATAGTTGCCGATTGCGTGAACTTTGCCAATTGAGTTTGAAATAGAGTTTGAAAACAGACGTTGCGACTAACTTTGTTTTTCGCCGATAAGTTGCATAAGCAAGTTGCTTAGGGGCTTTGAAGTTGAAAACTGAGCGGAATGCGCTAACTAATTTGACATACAAAGGACCAGCATATGGCTACTAAGAAAAAAGCACCTGCCAAGAAAGCACCAGCAGCTAAAAAGGCACCTGCTGCCAAAAAGGCACCTGTGGCTAAAAAAGCACCTGCCAAGAAAGCACCAGCTAAGAAAGCTCCCGTAGCTAAAAAGGCTCCAGTAGCTAAAAAGGCTCCTGCAGCCAAGAAAGCGCCTGCTAAGAAAGCGCCTGCTAAGAAAGCTGCTGTAAAGAAGGTTGTCGCTAAAAAGGCTCCTGCGAAAAAAGCACCGGCTAAGAAAGCCGCTGTAGCAGCTCCGGCAGCTAAGCCGAAGGCGAGCATCAAGGCAAAGATGACGAAAACAGCAATTCTGAATGATATTGCAGAATCAACCAATTTGAGCCGCACTCAAGTAGCTTCTGTTATGGACGAGTTAGAGTCTGTGATAGAACGCCACATTCGCAAGCGTTCTGTTGGTGAGTTTACGCTTCCCGGTCTTTTGAAAATTAAAGCCGCTAAGCGTCCTGCAACTAAGAAGCGCATGGGCCGCAATCCAGCTACTGGCGAAGAAATCGTCATTGCTGCTAAACCTGCGACTACTCGCGTTCGCATCTCTGCTTTGAAGAAACTAAAGGATATGATTGCCTAACTATAGAGTTAGATCGCTGATTAGCTGCTTTGCTAGTTAGCTTTTAAATCTAATAGGCTAAAAGTACCCATATGCTAGATATGACTAAGAGTGAGTTCTTTCACTCTTAGTCAGTCAACTCGGAACGATTGGTCGAATTCTGAAAAAGATCAGTTTTTGTGTGGTCTTAAAAACAGAGTGTATATCTAGACGATAAGTATGAGAGTAGTGAACCGATTGATCGCCAATCGGTTTTTTTTTGTCTTGTGATATGCCCTGTGCACTGTGTCTAATGCGGGTATATTTCTAACCATCAAACAAAAGTTCAAATATGCGCCAATCGACTCTTCTATTACCTACGTTGAAAGAAAACCCAGCCGATGCTGATGTAGTCAGCCACCGACTGATGTTACGTGCCGGCCTTATTCGCCAACTCGCTAGTGGACTGTATACATGGCTACCCTTAGGACTAAGAGTGCTGCGTAAAGTTGAAAAAATTATCCGCGAAGAAATGAACATAAGCGGTGCACAAGAGCTAATGATGCCCGTTGTCCAACCTGCTGAACTTTGGCAAGAAAGTGGCCGATGGCAAAAAATGGGCAGTGAGATGCTGCGCATACAAGACCGGCATGAACGTGATTTTTGCCTAGGACCAACTCATGAAGAGGTCATCACAGATATTTTCCGCCGCGAAGTACATAGCTACAAACAGCTACCAATTAATCTTTATCAGATACAAACAAAATTTCGAGATGAGCGACGCCCCCGTTTTGGCGTCATGCGCGCCCGAGAATTTATAATGAAAGATGCCTATTCCTTTCACTTAAACCAAGAGAGCTTCGACGCCACCTACCAAGAAATGTACGACTGTTATAGCCGCATACTAAAGCGCATGCAGTTGACCTTCAGAGCGGTCCAAGCGGATACAGGAAATATTGGCGGCGATAACTCTCATGAGTTTCATGTTTTGGCATCCTCTGGCGAAGATACCATCGCTTTTGCCTCAACTGGCAGCTATGCGGCTAACTTAGAAAAAGCCACAGCGATGGCACCACCTGCCGCACCGGCAGCGAGTCAAGAACTTGACAGAATCGACACTCCGGATGAAAAAACAATTGATGCCATTGCCAAGCGCCTGAACATTCCAGCTAGTCATACAATAAAAACCTTGGTCGTTAAGGGTCACGAAGCGCCGGTGGCGATTATTCTACGCGGCGATCATGAACTAAACGAAATCAAAGCCGCCAAACTGCCGGGGATTGCATCGCCTTT
>CAJJAQ010000189.1 GCA_905182095.1 uncultured Pseudomonadales bacterium
TTGCACTGGATAATTTATGCTGCAGGGGCTTACGGATTTGCCGGCATGAAACGTTGGATGTGGCCCTGGGCCGCCGTATACGCAGCCCAGGTGGTGATTGCTATGGTAGTCTGGAATTTAGTCAGCCCACGCGGAGGCGGCATGGTCAGCGGCTTAATCGCTGGCGCGATATTTATGCTGCCGTTTGTTGCGCTCATTAGAGCTAGGGCGAAATTTACCAATTGATTGGCTGATCAATTGCCAAGTAATTTTAGCAAGCACAATTTAAAGTATCGTATAACGAGGAGAAAAACATGAGTACAAGCACATTGCCTGATTGGGCAGCAGAACATATGAAAAACTATCTGGCCACAGAGGGTGAAGACGGGCACATTTGGCGCGGCGTACCAACATTGTTATTGACCACTACTGGTCGCAAGAGTGGTGAACCACGTATGTTGCCGCTGATTTATGGCAAGCATGGTGACGACGTTGTAATCATTGCGTCAAAAGGCGGTCACACAGATCACCCTAGTTGGTACGTCAACTTAGAGGCAAACTCGGCAGTACAAGTGCAGGTTGCAGCGGATAAGTTTTCCGCCACAGCGATAACAATCACTGACGAGCGCCGCCAAGCCATGTGGGATGCGTTGGCAGAAATTTGGCCGCCATACATCGAGTACCAAGAAAAGACAGATCGCCAGATACCTGTAGTTCTTCTGCAAAGAAACTAAACAAAGAAACTAAATGAAGAAGGCAAAAGGCGAGACGGAAGCCCCAATTTTTTTTTAAGGATATAGGTCAAAGAGTTAAGAGCCAAAACTAGGGCAGGGGACTGACCTAGTTTTGTGTTTTTGATTGTCGATATTAGGCTCTAAAGACGTTAGGCAGCCGCGAAGTGCGCGATATAAATCACCGCGTCGCGAATGTCGAAAACAAATGAAAAGCTAATTACAAATGTTATCGCCGCAGACCAAATTCTAAACCATCGACCCTGTTCTGGGTCCAGAAAAGGCCTTCTGGTCAGCAAAAGTACCAGCGCTGGGGTCCAACAAACAATATGCATAATGGCGATGGCGCCGGAAAGAAACGGCAAGCCCAAGGCGCTAAATACAATCTCACCACTTGACGCTGATAGAAAAAAACCACCAGCTGCCCATCGCGCAATTGGCTGCTTCCAAGCAAATACGAACAAGCCAATTGCAAATGTGAGCACCATTACAGCTACCCAAACCTGCACCCACATTGGTGTAACACTCATGCCCTCTGCATCAAAGTACTGTAAAGCTCCATGACCTTTAGCGAACTCCTCAGCGCCAAGAGCGCTATGACTGAAGAACATAAAAATTGCTAACGTAATAGAAGCGTAAATCTGCGGAGTTTTTGCGTTCATTTTGATCGCCCCTTTGGGTGGCTGAATAAGTTTGAGCCTGATGATAATTAAGTTTTCAATCTAAGTATGTAAATGCATCAACCAAAGAGCGCTTCGCTTAGACCGTTTATCGGCTCTATCGGCTCTATCGGCTCCTAGCTACTAAGGGACTTGTTAGGATTAGTAGTTACAGAGCGCTTTAGCTCAGAGATCCATGAAGCAGCCTAAGAGATTACTTTTTGCAACTCTTCGGCACGCAAACGTACTAACTTCCAAATATATTCTGATTTAAGGGCCTGCCAAATGGCACAAATACGCTACATCGTCCTAGACGTCGAACAATCAATCGAGTTTTATACCTCAAAACTTGGCTTTGCATTAAAGCAGCAGTTTGGTGCCGCCATGGCTATTGTCTCATTTGGCGATATAGACCTTTGGCTTGCTGGTCCCCAAGCTTCTGCATCTAAACCAATGCTGGATGGTGCAAAACCACTACCCGGAGGGTGGGCGCGGTTTGTTTTACCCGTAACCGATCTAGACGAGCTAATTCCTCGCCTAGTGTCTGACGGTGTTGATTTTAAGAGTGAAATTGTTGTTGGACCAGGTGGTAAACAGGCGCTCTGCGTTGATCCATCGGGTAACGTCGTGGAACTGTTTGAGACAAGCGGTTAAAAATTTCCGACTAAATGGCTGGGCGAGTTGGCTGACATCGCCTTTAATCTCTTGATAAAAAAATGTACTGGCCAAACTGCTGTTCAGTTCGAGCTTCCGTTTTTAATCAGGACTAAATATGAGAATTCTTGTCATCATTGTGGCGCTAGTAATATCGGCTTGCTCTATTGTTCAGCAGAGTGCCTCTCCGGAAGCTGCAGATTATAGTGGGCATGATACTCGGTACTACGAGCTTATCGCGTTGATTAAAGAATCAGCTTCTTTGGAGGTGTTCAAAGCGCTGCGAAATGTTTATGTAGATACCAGCCACTACAACCCTTATTTCGGTCTAGAACATAGACAGTCTCAGATTATGTCAGAGGCTCTGCGTGCATCCAACTGGGCTGAATGTATCCAGCAAGCGCAGAACATACTTGATACCAATTACATAAGTTTGAGTGCGCACTATGGCTCTATGGTTTGTTCATATGAGACAGAAGACGAGGCAAAAGGCGAATACCATAAGTATGTGTTAGATGGCCTGGTTGACGCCATGCGCGCTACCGGGGACGGGATGTCTTTGGAATCGGCGTTTTACTCTACAAGTGGCGCAGATCTTCACACCTACCTTGATTTGTATGGACTAACAAAAGTGGAACAAGCCCTTACCCATTATGAGGGCAAATCTTACGATGTCATGACGGTAACAGACCCAGACACGGGCGCAGAATTAAAGTTGTATTTTGATATTACTGCCCAATGGACAAGAGGTTTTACGGAGATTAAGTGATAACAGTGCGTAAGCTAAACCGATGTCAGCAATGATTCATCAACTTGATCAGGCCAAAGTGAATCTCAACAGAAAATTAATCCTTCGAGCAATTTTGATCTAAGAATAGAGATATGCGGGTTTGCCATTATAACAGGTGCCGGTGTGGAAATTTTCGTTGTTTGGAGCTCTATAAATTGACTTCGGCCATTATTCAATGTGAGCAAATAAAAGAGGAGGTTGAACTTTATGACCGGCCAAATTAAAAATGGATATCCTAAATTTTTTGATTATTTAGCTGCGTTGGAGTCGGGTGAAAGTCATGGCTCCTAAGCGTAATGGTCATTCCATCTTAAAGTGGAAAAGGTGGGTTGCTGAAAATAGGCATCATCTAGTCAACTCTGGCGTGCCAGAGGAAATATACAAAAACGAGATGCGTTGGCTGCGTTTTTTGGAGGGTGGCGTTGATTGCGAAAAACAGTGGGGGCCAGAAATGCTCCTCGTTGATGAAGCGAGAGTTTTACACGCGTTACTCATGGTGAACAGCGGCGAATTCAATGTTGGAGCATTGCTTCGTGCATTAGAGGCGCGTTTTGAACAAAAGTTAGAGGTATCAAAATTCTGACTTGCATTGAGAAGTTGGACTCAAGGAGGCACTTTGTCTCCGGCGAACTAACTCTTCGCAGGTTGAGTTTTATGTGCCGTTCGATGGGGCAGGGTATGTTTTGCTTTTTGAGGTCTTTACTTAGATTAAGCTCCCACAAGGAAAGAGCGTTAGCGCAAATTTTTCAGCCCCTAGGGCTCTTTCTGCCGCCACAAGAACACACCTACTATTGTTAACACTGTGCCTTGCAGCAACAGTACTCTTGGGTCTATGGCCATGAAAACACTGATGGCAAATAGTCCACCCATTGAGAGTAGGGCTACAACTTTTATTTTTCGGGTGATTGTGCGGTTGGTTTGCCAGTTAACTATGGGCGGCCCTAAGGTTGGGTGATTAAGCAACCAGTCGTGCATGCGCTGGGAGCCCCGGCTGAAGCATACTGCGGCTGCCAGCAAAAACGGTGTGGTGGGCAGTAGGGGCAGGGCAATGCCTACAACACCCAAAAAGACAAATAGCCAACCTAACCCTATCCATACGTATTTCATTTTTATCCTAGGCCCAAAAAATCTGGCACAAGTCTTCGCTTAAGCAGTGATCGCATGCTGTCTTGGGTGCCGTTATTTTGCAAGTGCGCTTGGCTATTTGGTGTTTGCTCGGGTCTAAAATGACATGGGCTCAGTCGTTTTGTTGTGGACCGAAAATATGCATGTCTAGTGTTGTTGTTCAGGCTAAATAGTAGAGAATGTTGGTTGAGAAGTTTATATGTGAATCTGCGACCTATCGCTGATTGTCCGGGGGGATAATCAATTGTTAATCCGGCTAGATCGCATTGTTGTTTTAATAGGGGCAAATAAGACTGCGCCAAGAGTTTGTGGGAGGGGTTATGTCTGAGGCGAATGAGTTGCAAGTGGCAAACAAGCGTTTGCTGTTTGTGCTTTCGAATTTGGCCATTTTTATGATTGGTCTTGGTTTTGCCGTTCGTGCGGCCATTGCAGGTGATTTGCAGGCTGACTTGTTCGATGTCTTGGATCTTGCGCGCTCTGCCACAATGGTGGGAGAGGTGTTGGCGGCCACCTTTATTGGCTTTGCTCTGACCCTTCTTTTTGGCGCTGCGTTGGTCGACTTGATCGGCATGCGCCGTATGTTGTTGTTTGCCGCTGCGGGCTACTTCTTTGGCAGTATTGCCGTGGTGGGTGCATCTCTTATGCAGCCCTCTACTGAGGCGTATTGGCTGGTTTACGGTGGTTTATTGCTCACTGGTTTGGGTTGGGGGGCGGTTGAGGCTGCTACTAACCCGTTGGTCGCGGCTATTTACCCCAAAGAAAAAACTCATCGTCTAAATATTCTCCATGCTTGGTGGCCCGCGGGCATTGTCGTCGGTGGTTTGTTGGGTTTGCTTATTGCTCAGTTGGGCTGGGTATGGCAGGTCAATCTAGTTATTTTAATGGTGCCCGCTGTGATTTTGGTGGTTCTGGCGCTGAAGGCAGACTTCCCTGTTACTGAGCGGGTTGCAATGGGCTTGTCTTACGCGGATATGTGGACGCAACTGCGTACATCGCCGGGATTCATTATTTGGTTTTTGTGCATGATGGGCACCGTGACTGCAGAGCTTGCGCCTGGTCAGTGGGTAAACTTAGCGCTGACTAATATCGTCGGAATGCCTGGGATCTGGGTACTGATCTATGTCAATTTGCTTATTTTTGTCGGTCGGCATTTTGCTGGTCCAGTAGTCAGCCGTATTTCCAGTCCTGGCCTGCTGACCCTAAGCTGCGCTCTTGCCGCTCCGGGTCTATATTTACTTGCTTTGGCGGACTCTCCTTTGACTGCTTTTGCTGCGGCAACCATTTGGGCCTTGGGTATTTGTTATATGTATCCCACCATGCTCGGCTGTGTTGCCGAGCGATATCCTGCTGGTGGCGCATTAATGCTTGGCCTCATGGGTTTTGCCGGCGGTTTGGCCACACAGTTTGTTTTGCCTTACATGGGCGCAATTTTCGACAGCGCAAAAATATCTGCAGCGGGTGGGGTTGATGCGCTGCGCGGCATGGATGGCGAGGAACTGGCCACGATTATTCGCGTGGCTTCAGTGGAGTCCTTCCAAGTGGTCGCCGTTATCCCATTGGCATTGGTGCCAGTTTTCGCGATATTGTGGTTACGCGAGCGCAGCCTGCAAAAAGCGGTTTAGGGTTTAAGCCCTTGGCTGGCTTATTTTAGGTGCATATTTTGCGCGGTTGAGTCGGGTTTTGTTTGCAGTTGGAGTTCAGGGATCGTAAATCCCAGTATTTATAGCTAACTAAAGCGTAGCGATAGGTAAATGGGCATTTGTATAGGGGGGTTTATGCAACGGCGTGATTTATTAAAAGGTTTGGCAGTAGTGCTGGGAGGCGCTGTTTCTCAATCCTGTTCTAATGCAGTGGAAGTGCCTTTGTCCCAGCGTATAGCTGTGCAAGGAGTCATGACCGACGAGCAGCGCGGGGCGGTATATCGCTGCGCCGACCTTATTATTCCTACCACCGATACGCCGGGCGCCATTGAGGCTGGGGTTGACAATTTTCTCGATTATGTGATTTCTGTTTGGTATCAAGAGGATGAGCGCGAGGTGTTTTTCGCAGGTCTTGCGCAAATGCTGTCAGAGGCTCAGAGCGCCTACGGGCAGCCTTTCATCTCGTTAACCAAGCCCCAACAGGTTGCGCTGCTAAAAGCCGCCGAGGCCCGAGAGCCTGCGTCTGATGCTTTGGTATTTGTTAATTCTGGTGGCGGATTCTTTGCAAAA
>CAJJAQ010000190.1 GCA_905182095.1 uncultured Pseudomonadales bacterium
AAGAGAGGGTTTGAAAGAGAGGGTTTGAAAGAGGGGGTTTGAAAGAGGAGGTTTGCCGGGGAGCTTTTAAAGGAGATCGACGACCAGATCGAGCCTATTAAATCTAAGCGCCTAAATGCGCCCTAAAAACTAAAAGCCAGCTTCCTCGCTGGCTCAATACTTAGTCTTATATGTAGCGCTATTTGTAGCGCTATTTGTAGCCCTATATGTAGCGCTATATACCTAGCTATTTATCTAGCTATAGTCCTAGTTCAAAACTGAGCACTGCCTTTGTCTAGGTTGCTTTGCCCACATTACTGTGGCCCCAGTCTTCTTTGGCTTACTTGGCTAGGACGTATCCACCTAAACTTAGGTGTTAAGGGCTATTTACTCGGTACCTATTTGTCTAATACCTATTTGTTTAATACCAGTTACCCAATAGCTAGTTACTCAATAGCTATTGGGCAAATACTCAGGCGTCCAATACTTAGACGCCCAATACTTAGTTCGCGCAGGCCAGACACAATGCAAAGGTGTGTCTGCGATCGGTGAACATGGCAAGGGTGCTGAGTTGCTCTTGTATGCTGCGCAACCATGGGTGGGTGTTAGCGGAAAGTTGCAGCCCAAACGAGTCCATCATTTGCATTAGGAAGAGACTCTGGGGGTCCAGAGACCTTCTTAGATCAATAGCTGTCCATTGCTCTAAGCCTGCCAGGTCAGCGGCCTTTGTTAGCGCCACATCGACGCCTCCGAGGGCATCTACCAAACCAAGTTCTAAGGCTTTGCTGCCTTGCCAAACCCGACCTTGGGCGACTTTTTCGACCTCAGCTTTTGACATATCTCGCCCACGTGCAACAAGGTCGATAAATTGCCCGTAACCGAATTCCACGCTGGCTTGCAATATGTTCTTTGTATGCTGGTTTAAGCCTGCTAACGAGCTGCTGCCCCTTGCCAGTGGTGCGGTGCCAACGCCGTCGCTATAGACGCCAATGCGATCTAAAGATTTTTCGAAGGTTGGGACAACACCGAAGATGCCAATAGAGCCGGTGATTGTCGCCGATTCAGCAATAATGGCGTCACTGGTAGCCGAGATCCAATAACCGCCGGAGGCGGCAACGTTGGCAAAAGACGCGACAACAGGCCGCCCAGTAACTTGAAACAGTTCTAGCTCTTGGCGTATTAGCTCTGAAGCAAAGGCACTGCCGCCGGGTGAGTCGACTCTAACCACCAGTGCGCGGATGTCTTCGTTGAATCTGGCTTGGCGAATGCGCCCAACCAAATCTTCCGCCGATGCCACATTACTTAGACCTTGACCCTCTTCGAGTATGGCGCCTTGCACCACAATAACGCCTATTTGGGCCGCGTCATCGCTGGCTTCATCGGTAAGGTCGCGCATGTTCAGGTAAGCGCCCATGCCTATGCCGTTGATTTCATCTTCGTGTCTACCAACCACTGCGGCGATACGCGTTTCCACTTGATCAGCAGTTAACAATTCGTCTATCAAATTGGCCTCCAATGCAGTTCTGGCCATATCGCCATTGGTCTTGGCCAGTAAAGTGTCAAAGTTTTGTGCGTAATTATTAACCTCGGTGCTGGTGAGTTGGCGGTTCTCGGCAATGCCCTCAACTAACTCTTGCCATATGCCCTCATACAAACTGGTGCTGGCCTGTCTTGCTTCGTCGGACATGTTGATGCGGGAAAAGGGCTCGGTAGCGGACTTGAATTCGCCGACCCGAAAGATGTGCATGTTGATGTCTAATTTGGCCAGCAGGTCTTTCAGATAAAGGTTGTTGCCACCGTAGCCTTGGAGCAACATTTGACCCCAAGGATTCATGTATATTTCACTTGCACTGCTGGCTATATAATATTGATTTTGCTCAAAAACATTACCGTAAGACACTACTTTTTTACCGCTTTCCTTGAAGGCGTGTAAGGCGCTGACAATGCGCTTGGCTTGAGTCAGGCTGACCCCGTACAAGTCATCTAAATTCAACACAATCATTTTGATTTTTTCATCAGTGCCGGCAATTTCGATGGCATGCAAAATGTCACCAATTTCGATGACTGCATTGCTGGAGTCTTGAAAAAGCGCATCTTGCCAATTTCTTGGCGCTAC
>CAJJAQ010000191.1 GCA_905182095.1 uncultured Pseudomonadales bacterium
GCCACACCATTAGAAGCTTGAGGGCCAATGCTCTGGAAGTTGTCACCTGGCGCTGGTGTTGAAGTATCTAATGGCGACGCGTAGTTACCAGTGATCTCCAAGGCTAATTCAGTCACTGACTGTTGCAGCTCAGAACCTCTGGTTTTTAGCATTGAACTTTCTGGGCCAACATTTTGCCCTGCAGCTAACGCGCCCAAAATTCTGAACTCGGTGAATTCCATAGCCAAAATTTGCACTTCCACTTCGTTAAATCGCTTAACGAAATCTGCATTTTCAGAGTAGGTAGAACCGTAACCGTCTTGCTCGACTGCGGCAGCCCCACGTAGGTGGGCCATTGCGCCTTTAAGTGCTGGTGAGTATGCGTTGCCGCGTTCGAATTCTAATAAGTACTTAGCACAGGTCCAACCTTTGCCTTGTTCGCCGACTAAGTTCTCTTTTGGCACCTTAACGTTATCGAAGTAAACCATGTTGATCTCTTGATATCCTTCAGCAGGCGTATCTAGGGTCACAATTGGCTTAACACTGATGCCCGGAGTAGTCATGTCCATCAAAATGAAGCTGATACCCATTTGACGGATATCTTCGTTGCTGGTTCTTACGAGGCAAAACATCCAATCTGCGTATTGGGCCAGTGTGGTCCAAGTCTTTACGCCGTTGACCAAGTAATGATCGCCCATATCTTCTGCTTTGGTCTTTAGTGAGGCCAAATCTGAACCAGAGCCGGGCTCAGAGTAACCTTGGCAAAACCAAACGTCTGAGTTGAGTATAGGTGGCAAGAATTTGGCTTTTTGCTCATCTGTACCAAACTTCATGATTACTGGTGCAACCATGCTCATACCGAATGGAATAACACCAGGAGCGCCTACTTTGGCACGCTCTAGATCCCAAATATAACTTTGGGTTGGTGTGAATGCAGCGCCGCCGTGTTCCTTTGGCCAGTTGACTGCGGCCCAGCCCTTTTCAGCCAAACGCTTCTGCCAACCTACGAGATCGTCTTTAGACAGTTTGCCTAACGCGCTGCGTGCTTTCTTGTCGCGCATTTCTTGTGGCCATGCAGCTGCTAGAAAAGACTGCACGTCTTGTTGAAATTCCCGATCGTTTTCTGAAAATGTTAAATCCATTACAACTCCAAGTTTTTAATTCAAATCTTTGTGATAAGTTTATTTAGTTAGGCATCGCAAAGATGTGAAATCTTTGATCAATAGCCCTCATTGTACCTTTAGATCAACGCGACCCAAGTCGTTATAAGTTTCTCTGTATTTGAGTAAGTCGAGCCTAATTTCGAGCTTGTTCAATTAGCGACTTGCCAACCACTCTAATAGCCAAAGTTTCCTCAGCGCCTTCGAAAATAGAGAGGACGCGAGCATCGGCGAAATATCGACTCACTGCAACTTCTTCAGCATAGCCCATGCCGCCATGTAACTGTACGCCTTCTCTAGTTACCCATTCGGCCGCGCGGCAGGAGAACAACTTTACTAAGCTTGCCTCCATTTGCCCAAGCCCTTGGTCCATTAAGCCGGCTACATGAGCGGTAAATTCTCTGGAAGCGCTGATCAGTGCACCCATTCTGGCCAATTTCGCCAGAGAAAGTGGATAGCTGGCTACAGAGCGTCCAAATACTTTTCGGTCTTGGGTGTAGCGCATACTTGCTTCGAAGGCAGCGCGCATCAAGCCACTGGCTCTAGCCGCTGTCTGTAAACGGCCTCCCATGAAACCTCTCATGGTGAAATAAAAGCCTTTGCCAATGCCCGCTTCACAGCCGATTAGGCATTCGTCTGGAACAAAAAAGTTATCGTAGAACATTTCATACGAGTGCATGCCGCGGTAACCCAAGGTCGCAATGGAGCGTCCAGTCATGCGGCCGCCGTTGTCCTGCTCGTATGCAAAGTCGTGGCCCTTATAAGCTGGCTTTTCGACAATGAAAAGAGAAAGTCCCTTGTGCGCAGGTTTAATGTCTTTATCTGTTCGCGCTAAAACCAATAATGCGCCAGCGGCTCCGGCGTACGTGCACCAAGTTTTGCCACCATTGAGCAGCCAGCCCCCTTCAGTTGGCGTGGCGCGCAGAGCAACCGACGCAACATCTGACCCGGTATTCGGTTCCGTCACAGAAACTGCACAGAGGGTTTCTCCACTGGCAATAACGGGAAGCCATTTTGCTTGTTGTTCCTCGGTGCCGCCCTCCATTAGTGCGCGAGCCATAATTTCTGGGCGTGTGATAAGACTGCCAGCTGCGCCTAGAGAGCCTCTTGATAACTCTTCAGTGACCACTACCATGCCCATGCTGTCTTCGTCGGTATCTGGTTTAAGTCCGCCAAACCGCTCAGGAATACTCAGGCCAAATACGCCCATTTGCTTAAGCGGTTCAAGTATCTCGTCTGGCACCAAAAGATCTTTTCGATGAATGTCTTCCGCCAAAGGCATAACAACTTCTTCGGCGAAGGTTCTAAAAGTGTCGCGGATGATACGTTTGTCTTCGTCTAGGTCGCTCTCAGGAAGGCCGTGGTCCAAAAAGTGTTGGCCTAATGCCGCCACATATTGAGGCGCCAAAAAGTCTTGGAAGTTTTCTAACTTAGGTAGTTCTTCCGCGTGCAAACCAAATGTGATCGGACGAACCGCAAATTTTTGCGTGATCGAGGTAATTACATCGGCAACAAAATAATTGGCAACATTGGCTAAACTAGGATTTTTTTTGACGCTGGCTAATATCGCTCTCGCCGCAAGAAGATCAGCTTGAGCAAAGGATAAACTGTACAGTTCAATTTGCTCTCCGTCTAAATCCCCCTGCAAGAAAGCACAGGATTTGCGGATCAGCGTGTCTATTTGGTCTAGGACCGGGGTAAATTCGCATATATTCATTGGGCGCATTATGCCCGCTTTTCCATCATTGAGGAATAAAGTGCCCAGAGCTTTTAGTTCACCTTTGCGTGGACACCTTGCGTCTTATTCTGTGCTGGACATTTGATCGACAGCTAGACGTTCAGCACCTTTAGGTTGTTGCAGCGGCTA
>CAJJAQ010000192.1 GCA_905182095.1 uncultured Pseudomonadales bacterium
CAGCTGTCAGTACAGAACCAGCCAATGCTTCACGAACTTCCACTGGAGTGTGGGTAAACGGCGCCCGCACAAGCTCAGGCAATATGGCTTTGGCTTTGGTTATAGCCCCTTGGTAGGTGGCAAAAAACCCACAGGAACTTTAGTACCTGACAACATGCTTCCCGGACGTTTTTTTAGGCGACCTAGCTAGCCGTCTAACTAGCCGTCTAACTAGGTATCTAGCTAGCCGTCTAACTAGGGATCTAGCTAGCCGCTAGGACAAAGACTATTAGCCAAGGGCTATTAACCAAATGCTATTAACCAAAGGCTATAAGCATAAGACTATTTACCAAAAACTATCTACCAAAAACTATCTACCAAAAACTATTTACCAAAAACTAGGCGCTGCAACTGCCGCCGCCTAATACGCAAAACTTGGCGCAGTAGGGGTGGTTGAGTTGGACGCTTTGGGATGCCTCTTTGAGCGTGGTGCCCATATTAAATTGTTCGTCATAAGCCAGCAAAGTGCAGGCCATAACCGAGGGCTTATCCTGGCCCTTGTGCTTAACCACCATGCGCGAACTGGCGCACATCATGTCGTTGGCGGCCACACCAAGAATATCCCAGCACTCCGTGGTGATCTCTGGCACTTGGGTGTCGTCGTTCATTTCTGGGAACAATGTCAGCTGTTTGGCATCCAGTGCATCAATAGCAATTTTTTGCTGGTGGAATAGGGCTGCAAAACCTTCACGTAACTCTGACTCGCTTTCGCCCCAGCGGGTGCGTCCGGCGATATCAATCTGAAACTTGTTTGTAGACAACCACTTAAGGCCCTTGATCATAGGCGCCCAAGAATCTGCACCGCGCTCTTCTTCGTGCAAGCTTTGTTTGAAATGATCCACAGACACACGTAGCGTCAGCGCATTGCCATAAACTTTCTTTAAATCCAACAGCCCTGCTTGTACCCGAGGGCGCATCATCGGCCGCATGGCATTGGTCAACACCAATAACTCAAAACCGCGGCTCAAACACGCCTGCATAATGGCCAAGATGTCAGGGTTCATAAACGGCTCACCGCCAGTAATGCCTATCTCGTGGGTTTTGTAGCCGTTGCGCTGAATCTCATCCAGGTAGGGTAGAACTTCATCAAGGGTCAGATAAGACAACCGATCATTGCTGGGGGTAGATTCTATATAGCAGTTTCCGCAGGCCAAGTTGCACAGCGTGCCGGTGTTCAGCCACAGGGTATTCAGCTCGTTCAAGGCGACATGGGCGCGTTGGCTGCCATCGTCGGTGTTGTAAGGGTCGGCAAATTTCATTGATGCAAGGTTACTGCTTAAGAGCGCGCATGGTATCTACTTTTTAGTGATTTTGCTGACTACATCACAGAATAAGTAAGAGGTGGAGTTCTGTTTTCGCGTTACCCCAGTTTTTCGCCTATAGTCCCGCCTCAATTGGAAATTGGAGGTGTGATGAATTTATTAGTAAAAGTATTGGTCATTGTGCTGGGCGTAGCCCTAGTGCCGACTACTGCGGTGATTACTGCCGCAGCTAAGCAGAGTTCTGCTGACGGGCCGAATAGGGTCTTTTCTGGTGGACCTTTGACGTCTGGTGAGCTTTATAGCGGCGCGGAGCCGGATTGGCGATTTTTGAGTGATGTACCAACTTTGGAGCTACAGCTGCTCAACCCACCTGAATCGCGTCGTATTTGGGTGGCTGAAGTGCGCGGTAAGATGTACGTGTGGTCCGGCTATATGAATTCGTTTTTCGGTAAAATTTGGAAAACTTGGCCTGGTCAAGCGGTTGCTGATGGTCGTGCGGTTGTGCGTATTGAAGGCATTCGTTATGAACGTCAATTGAAGCGTATTCAAACCGGTGACGTATTAGATGAGATCGCTGCTGTTATTAGCGCTAAGTATCCGTCCCAAGCCACACGCGCGGTGATTGATTCTGGCGACTTGTGGGTATTTGAGGTTGCGCCGCGTAACGAGAGTGTTGCTGCTGCTGAGACGATTGTCGAAGAGTCTGCTTTAGAGATCGTTGAAGCTATGACCGAAGAAGTGACCGAAGAAGTGGTTAAAGACACGGCTGATGCGGTTACGGACGAAGTGGTTGTATTAGTAGGAGACCAATCATGAGCTCATTTTTTAAATGGATTGCCGTGGCGGTTGTTGTTACCGCGTTGAGTGTTTGGTTTATACCCGGTGTGGCAGATGCCGTTGAAGGTATATTCCAGTTAGTGGTTTTGGTTATTTCTTAGTAGCCAATATCCTGTTGGGGGGTTGCTGCTTACTTTATGTATTTAGGGTAAGGAGCCCCCGCACGATTCCTTCTTCAAGCTTCCGTTCTCAAGGTCTTGTCTCTAAGGTCTCTTTCGCAAATTCTCTTTCGCAAGTTTCTTTCCTTAAGTCCTTTTGTTAAAGCTCTTTTGTTAAAGTTCTTTTGCTAAAGTTTTCTTCCCAAAATTTTGAAGCTAAATATGCATATTCAGTGAGTGCACTAAGCCCGTACTAAGCCCGGCTCTCTTATCTGCCGCATGCTTCTAAATTGGCATTATCTACATACTCAAATATCTGTGTTTTTGGATGAAACGTAAACCACGCAAACCAAAAGCTGGTGAGCGAGTTCATCGGCTCGCCCTGTGTATTTGTAATCCATGCGCTGTTGTTGGCGTCGTCCCATTCTATGCGGATGATCTGGCCTGCAATGTCATCGGTGAAACATTGTTTACCGTATTCGCGTAATTTAATAAACGGATAGGCTTTGCTGATGCCGTCTAATGTTACTCCGAGTACTTTTTCTTTCGGGTGAAATTGGCGCGGTGCTTTGTTGGTGACAGAAAAGTACAGGCCGCGATTTTTCTCATAGTTTGGGTAAGGGTCGGATTTATAGGCGTTAGCAAAGCGCGCATCGCCCTGCATGACTTGGGTTTGCGGGTGGCGTTGCTGCCAGCTTGCCCAGGTGGTATGCCAAACGGGCAGTGTAGGCAGTTTGCTGCCAACCATAGGGCCTGAAATGGCTTCTGCGGAGATCTGCGACCAAAGGGACTGGGTGTTGCGGTCGTACATCAGCAAGTCGCTGTTGTAGAGCAAGCCTGAAACGCCAAAGTTGAGATGTGTTGGCTTTTTATCCAAAAGGTTCACGTTAGTTGCAAATAGCACACCGCTGCCGCACAAAGGGCAAAAAGATACCGTGAAATGTTGGCTGTCTATGCGGTCGTTGACCACCTCGTGGATGTTCAGATAACGAATTGGGTATGCTCTGAAGGTGTTGTTGATGGCAACGCCTAGCACGCGCTCACTGCCAGAAAGTTGTGATTGTTTTGCTGGGACAAACTTTGGGAAGGTGAGGGCAAAGATACCGTCTTTTTCTGGCCCGCCGCGTTTAATGTGTTTGCTGGCTAAAATGCTATTAGACAAGTCGAAGCCGTTTTTACTGACTGCGTTTGCGCTGGCAGGCAGAACTAAACCCAGTAACAGCGCGGTTAACAATGCAGTTAAAGGCGCCATCATAAGCGTCGCCGCCAACCCCCTTGCCATTGGACGATTAACGCTCAAGGAACTAACACGCGGAGGCACCGTTGCTATGCTAGGCCTCCTCAGCATGTTACTTGACCCAGTGCACAAGGCTTAGATTGGCTGCGCACATCTTGTCTATTCCGCCACTTTCGACGCATGTTTGTTACCTAGCCCTTGCCAAACGGGTTGGCATTACGCTGACCAAAGTCTGGTAGCTTGTCGGGGTCCACTGCCACCCAATTAGCGGGTCTTTTTTCGAAGAATGCGGCATTGCCCTCTGCCGCATCGGGTCCATTAAAGGCCCAGGCGATGACATCGTCGTCTTCGTATATGGCTTTGTACAACTCACCTTCGTCCATCATCCTGCCCCAGGTCATGCGCTTGACTATAGACACTGCGGTGGGTGAAGAACCTTCGGCGATCTCTTTGGCCAAACGGCGTGCTTCATCCATAAGTTCTGCTCGGGGTACAGAACGTAACACCAAGCCCATGCTGGCGGCCTCGGTCCCTGATACTTTGCGCCCGGTAAGTAATAGGTCGGATGTTTTTTCAATGCCTATTAATCTCGGTAGAGTCCATGTGGTACCCATCTCTGGAATCAGACCCCATTTTACAAATGAGAAAGCAATGTTCGCTTCATCTGCGGCCAGTCTAATGTCGCAGGTCAGCGGGTAAGCTGCGCCAAAGCCGCCAGCGGCGCCGTTAATGGCGCAGATAACAGGCTTGGAAATTTGGAATGGGTAGGTGCGCAGTACGCGCTGGGTGGGGTGGTCTTCGGTCTCAGTGGGCTGTTCTTTTTCACCGCGCTCGCGTACGTCGTTGAGATCTAGACCCACGCAAAACGAGTCCCCTGCGCCGGTGATAATGACCACGCGAACGTCTGGGTTGCGGTCACATTGACGTAGATACTGGGTTAATTTTATAGCCATTTCTGGACTGTAGGCATTGCGTTGTTCTGGGTTGTTTAAGGTCAGTGTGGCTATGTGATCTTGTATGTCGAAAAGTAGATGACTCATTTGTTTTCCCCTGTATTAAATAGAAGTACTCAATAGAAGTACTAAAATAAACGTAGCGAAATGAACGGTTTTAGTGCCGCACATACTGGGCGCAAAGCTTAGCTTAGATTGGCAGTTTTAGATTAACAGATAGTGACCCAAGGCCAATGGGGGCTAAAGCCATTGGTTTTGCAGCCTTAGGGGATGGGGTTTAACCACTGCTAGAGTATTCACCCATCGTTAGCAACTTCCTCTCGCCTTGATCTGTGGGTTAGTCTATGACTTGGAACAATCCACAAGAAGAATGTACATGGGACTATTAACCAGCGAGCACTTGGCGTCTATCGGCGTTGCCGAGCCAAGTATTGACGTAGAAATCAGCCGTCGCGATATACAAAAATATGCTGCGGCTACCGAGCAACAGCAGCACAGATATATTCAGGGCGATGAAGCGCCGCCTATGTTTATCTTTAACTTGTTCTCGCCTATCAGTGCGCTAGCAGATATGCGGACTGACGGTATTGCACGCAGTAAAGTGGCTGGGCCTAAGCTGCCGCTGAAACGCATTATGGCTGGCGGCACGCAGATTAATCAGCACCGTCCCATTAAGCCCGGTGACCGGTTAATCGGTACGCGGAAAATAACCGACATGTACGAAAAGCAGGGCAGCACTGGGCCGCTCATTTTCACCGTTCGATCTCTTGCCATTACCAATGCTCAAGGCGAGCTGGTGCTGGAAGAAATTCAAACCAGTATTGCGAGGTAGCGGGTGAGTACTGACTTAAATAAAAAATTAGAGAAAGACGTGGTTATAGAGAAACTAACCGTGGGTACTGAGCTGCCTCAGCGCCAGCATACGGCCACCAATGTCAGCCTGTTTATGTATAACGCTGCGGTATGGAATCACCACCGTATTCACTACGATGAAACCTATACCACTCAAGTGGAGGGACACCCGGCCATTGTTATTGATGGCCCATTGCAAGGTGATTGGCTTTCTCAGGCGGCGCTAAATTGGGCCGGCGCCCAAGGCAGTGTGACGAGTTTTGGCTATAGCAATCGCAAGGCCTCTTACTTGGGCGAAGTGCTCACCAGTGGTGGTTCTGTTAGTGCCATAGATGTGCCGAAACGTCGGGTGGAATTGACCTTGTTCATTAAAAATGAGGCGGGCGAGGTGGTCACACCGGGCACCGCTAGCGTGAGTTTTAAGTAAAGCTCAGGTGGTGCAAATGGTAGGAGGCTAGGCTGGCGCTGGCGGCAGTGGACAATTGATTAGTTTGACGCGCTGAGTTAAAGGTTGATGCCAAATGGCGGGTGATGGGTTGGAGTGAATCAGTTGGGCGTTTGCATGTCACCCCTGAAGCGCGTTCAACACTTAAGCGTTTTAACCTTTGTATCGGCTGTCCATGGGGTTGGTTATCTTTGCAACGGCGCCCTTAGTCCGTTTGAACTTGGGTGCATTGCTGGGCAATGATATTCCCCGTCACAAAAGTGTAAAAATTCTTTGCGCATTTTTTTGCGCGTAACTATTTGCGCGTAACTATTTGCAGGTAGCTATCTGTAGTTAGCTATCTGTAGTTAGCTATTTGTATATAACTATTTGTATATAACTATTTGTATATAACTATTTGTATGTAGTTCTTTGTACATAGTTCTTTGCGCTTAGTTTGTCGCGGGTTAAGGTAACTACTCATTTCAATTATAAGAGATCCACTACTATGTTCAGTCATATCATGATCGGTGCTAACGACATTCAGGCTTCAAAAGTATTCTACGATGCCATTTTAGGTGCTTTGGGTCACAGCGAAGGCTTTATAGATGATAAGGGTCGGTGTTTTTATCGTACTGAAGCGGGTGTGTTTGCCCTAACTAAGCCGATTAATGGTGAGGTTTCCACCCACGGCAACGGCAGCACAATTGGTTTTCTTGCAGCAAACCAAGAACAGGCTGATGCATGGCATGCCGCTGGTCTGGCCAATGGTGGTGTGAATTGCGAGGACCTACCCGGTGTTCGTGGCGGAGCAAATGGCCTGTACTTAGCTTACTTGCTGGACCCATCTGGCAACAAGATTTGTGCCTTACACAGCCTTGCTTAGAAAGCTGGCTTAAAAAGCTTACTCAAGGAACGGAGCGCTCAGAGTTTTCTTCTGAGTGATCCGAAAACCTTAATGCCAGCTTTAATGAGGTTGGCGTTAATGGGTTTTTTTCCTCTTCAGTAAATGTTCAATATTCTCTCAACAGCAGGTTCGTCGATCATTAAGCCTTTAGTCTATTTCACAGCTGAGTTTAAGCTGTTTTATGCATAAACGTATTCTGCTCCTTCTAGCCTGGGCGAGTATTGGCCTGCGCCTGATTATTCCTATGGGCACCATGCCCGCAGATGGCCAATGGTATTTAATACTTTGTCCCGACGGCATGAGCGTTACGCAAATGGCGAGTATGCCTGGTGATCATCACCAGCATCATAGTGTAGATGAAGTTGAACTCATCAACTGTGACTTTGCCTTGCTCTCGGCAAACGATGATACAACTCTGGCGACTGCGCCGAACTTCATTGCCCCAGTCCAGTCCGCCACCGTACTCAAACCGCAAAAGTTAGCAGGGCACTCCGCTAACCGCCGCACTTACTTCCACGCTCGCGCTCCGCCAAGGGTTAGATTTTTCTACAGCTAAAATTTTAGCAATCCAAAATCTAACACTATGGAGAATTTTTATGAGCAAATTTTTTGCTTTGAGTTTTTGCTGCCTGTGCAGTATGGCTACTTTTACCGATATTAGGGCAGATACTAGGGCGAACACTAGACCTGATAGCCACGCACCCATTGGCGTAATGGGTGATCACATACACGAGAAAGGCGAGTGGATGCTGTCCTTTCGCACAATGACCATGTCTATGCAGGGTAATCTTCAGGGGACAAGTTCTCTGTCTCCAGAAGAAATTGTGCAAACTCAGGCTAATGGATTTGCGGGCATGCCAATGCAGCCTGCTAACTTACGTGTTGTACCTGTCAAAATGACTATGCAGATGCAAATGCTGGGTGTTATGTATGCGCCGACAGATCGTGTGACGTTAACGGCCATGACCAGTTATAGAAATATTGAGATGGACCACGTTACCTTTATGGGTGGCATGGGTACCCAGCGACTGGGCACCTTTACCACCAAGACCAGCGGGTTGGGTGATACCCAAGTGGCCGCATTAATCAAATTGGGTGGGAATACTGGTGCTTCGTGGCATGGCACTTTGGGCCTTTCGTTGCCCACAGGCGATATCGAAGAAACCGACGAAATTCTTACGCCTATGAATATGCGCCCCACAGTGCGCTTGCCGTACCCTATGCAATTGGGTTCTGGTAGCTTCGATTTGATCAGTGGTCTTACCTATTCAGACCACGGTACAGATCACAATACAAAACTGGGCTGGGGTAGTCAGTGGCGTAGCGTATGGCGTGTTGAAGACAACTCAGAGGATTATCGTTTAGGCGATGAACACCAGTTGTCTACTTGGGCCAGCTATATTGTTGCACCATCGGTTAGCCTTTCAGGCCGGCTGACGTATATGTACAAGGGCAATATACGCGGCAAGGATGCACTGATAATAGCGCCAGTGCAGACTGCGGACCCTAATCGGCACAAGCGTCAACGTATAGATGCGGGGATAGGCGCCAATTGGGTATTACCCAACGAAAACTATCGTTTAGGGTTGGAGTTCACAGTGCCAATTTGGCAGCGCTTAGCTGGCCCACAATTAGAAACGGATTGGGGCCTTAGTCTTGGTCTGCAATGGAGTCCAAGCGCCTAATAGATTGAAAGTAGCAGGGCGTTTTTTGGTTGATTAGCTGATTAGCAAATTAGCAAAAAGGCGCCCACGCTATCCTGCCTTTCATCTTTCACCTTTCATCTTTCACCTTTCATGGTTTTGGTGGTGTAAGGCCATTTATCGACATTTCGACCAGTACTCATCAATATCCCAGAAAACCCAATCAATACTCCCCAATACCCCGTAATAGAGAAGTTATACCGTTAGTCTGTCTTTCAGTAACTGTCATCCATTTGTTATCCCTCGAGAATTTATCAGTGCTGCAATGCAGGAATGTGATGGGAGGATTGCAAATGAGCATGCTGAGCAAGCCTTGGGTTTACAAATGGGTGGACAAAAATTTCTCGCTAGCCAAGTGGGAGGCTATTCGAGTCATGGGCCGAAGCAAATATATTCTCCGCTACGGCGTTTTGGGTTGGGGGCTGTGCATGTTTTATACCTTGACTCTGTTTTCCCATTACCAAACAGCAAATTACGATTTGGCCTGCATGACTTTTTCAGGGTCCAAGGTTTTCACCAATGCAGTGATTTGCAGCGTGGCAGGCTACTTTATGGGCAGCGGTATGTGGGTTGCTAACGAAGCGTCTCGCCGGGGTGGCCCCTAGCGAGATTTTCAGTCATTTGCTGGCAAGTATTTTTAATAACAAGCGCTAAGCGGGTGCTTCCAAAGACCTATAAACCGATAGACCTATGTTTAGGAAAGGCGCTTAAGGCGAGGGTTTTATAACTCGCCTTTGATTTGCTGCATAACCACCGAGAAGTCTTTGGCAGTTAAACCTGCGTTATCTAAGTCTTGATATATTTGGGTAGCTTGTTGCCCTAGTGGGGTAGAGGCGTCTACTGATTGCCCGGCATCTTGGGCTAGCTTTAAGTCTTTCAACATCATGGCTACAGCAAATCCTGCCGTATAGTCATTGTTGGCGGGTGAGGTAGGTACTGGGCCAGGAGCAGGGCAGTAGGAGGTCATTGACCAGCACTGTCCTGACGCCTTGGAGGAAATTTCAAAAAACTTTTCAGCGCTTAGGCCTAGCTTCTCGGCTAGGTTAAAGGCTTCTGATGTGGCGATCATGGAAATGCCCAGCAGCATGTTGTTGGCAGTTTTAGCCGCTTGGCCGTTGCCTGATATGCCTGCATGGAAAATATTTTGTCCCATATTTCCGAGCAGTCCTTCAATTTGTGCAAAGGCGCTGTCGCTGCCGCCTACCATAAATGTCAATGTGCCTGCGTTGGCTGCGGCTACGCCGCCAGAAACCGGCGCGTCTACTACGGCATAGCCCAAAGCTGCCGCTTGAGTAGCGATGTCTCGGGCTTCGCTTACGGCAATGGTTGAGCAGTCTATGAGCACCGCTGATTTGAGCGCGTGGCTGGTGATGCCGTCTGGATCAAAGTAAACGCTGTGTACGTGTTTGCCAGCGGGCAGCATGGTGATGACGTATTCGGCTTCAGCCACACAATCTGCAATAGATTCGGCGCCGGTAGCGCCGCCATTGATGGCTTGTTCAATGGCTTGGGGGTTGAGATCAAAGGCTTTAACGCTGTGTCCTGCTTTGACCAAATTGGCGCACATACCACTGCCCATATTGCCCAAACCTATAAATGCTACGTTGCTCATTGTTCTCTCCCCTCGAATTTTTTCTATTTACCTAAGACTATTTGTCTTTTACAGCGCTCACTACCACTCAGCAATACTGCCGTCCGCGTGGTTCCAAAGTGGGTTGCGCCATCTGTGGCCGATTTTGGCGCGCTCAATGACCACCTCTTCATTGATCTCAATGCCCAGGCCTGGTTTTTGCGGAATGTCCACGTAGCCGTCTTTATAGTGGAAAACGCTGGGGTCTACCAAGTAGTCGGTTAAATCATTGCTTTGATTGTAATGAATGCCTTGGCTTTGCTCTTGAATAAAGGCGTTTTGGCAAACGGCATCTACTTGCAAACAGGCAGCCAGTGCAATGGGTCCTAAGGGGCAGTGTGGTGCTAGGCCAATGTCCCAGGCCTCAGCCATGTCGGCGATTTTTTTGCATTCCGTGATGCCGCCAGCATGAGACAAATCTGGCTGAATAATGTCTGCGGCGCCTAAGGTGAATACGCGTTTGTAATCATAGCGGGAGAACAAACGCTCACCAGTGGCGATAGGAATGTGGGTGTTCTTGCGTAGCTCAGCCATGGCTTCTAGGTGCTCGCTGAGTACTGGCTCTTCAATAAAGAAGGGTGAGTAGGGTTCCAGTGCTTTGATCAGCACTCGGGCCATGGGTGCGTGTACCCGGCCATGAAAATCAACAGCAATGTCTAAATCGCTACCCACCGCTTCGCGCAGGCTAGCCATGCGCTCTACCGCTTGGTCGACGGTAGCCATGGTGTCGACAATTTGCATTTCTTCGGTGATGTTCATCTTGGTGGCTTTAAAGCCACCGGCTATTGCCGCCTTTGCAGAGGCCACAATGGCGTCTGGTCGATCGCCGCCTACCCAGGCATAAACACGGATGCGGTCACGCACTTGGCCACCCAACAGTTGGTGTATCGGCGCGTCGTGATATTTGCCTTTAATGTCCCACAGAGCTTGGTCCACACCTGCAATGGCGCTCATCAAAATAGGACCGCCGCGGTAAAACGCGCCCCGATACATGGCCTGCCAGTGCTTTTCTATTTGCAGTGGGTCTTGGCCAATGAGGTAGTCAGACAACTCGTCTACCGCTGCAGCCACAGTATGGGCTCGACCTTCAATGACCGGTTCGCCCCAGCCAAAAATGCCTTCATCGGTTTCTATTTTTAGGAACAACCAGCGTGGTGGAACAATGTAGGTGGTGATTTTGGTGATTTTCATAGTGCGTATAACATCGTGTGTCTAATTTATTAGGTCCAAAAGAGTGTATCTGAAACAGCACATCCAAATAGGTGAGATGCGCTTCAGTTATGTGTCGCGTTGTTTAAACCGGTGAATAGGGGGCTTTGCACACCCCGTTGTACTCATCAGGGTAGATCTTACGACATTTATGCGGATCAGGCTCTGGGCTATTCCACCTGTAAAACTGGAATCAGTTCAGGCTGAGTTATCTGCCCCCAGCGCACCAATAGCCAAAACAGCAAGCAGGTGCTCAGCAGCAGCCCAATGACCCAACCGATACTTGCCATTGGGTGCTCATTGTACGTGCCTAATTGGTAGGTGATGACCGCGCAGCTATAAGCTAAAGCGAAAGACCATATCACTGAGAAGCTGGCCCAAAAACCTCCGGCTTCTTTAAATATCACGCCAATTGTGGCGACACAGGGCATGTAAAGTAAGACGAATAACAAATACGCGAACGCGCCAATTTGTCCGTCGAACAAGTTTTGCATGGCTTGCACCGTGGAAATTTGCACGTTCTGGGAATCAACTTGGCTAGCTAAATCTTGCAGATCTCCCAGATCTAAACCTAAGGGGTCACCCAGTTGATCAGTTAGGCCAAGTAAATTATCTGGCACGCTGGCAAAGGCGGCTTGCAAGAGTTCTGCAATACTGGCGTCAGACTCTCCGGCTCCTGGGGTGTATAGGGCATCCAATGTGCCAACCACTACTTCTTTGGCAAAGATACCGGTAAATATGCCCACGGTTGCCGGCCAGTTTTCTGGACTAATGCCCATGGGCGCGAACACTGGCGTAATAGATTTACCCACTGCCGAGAGTACAGAGTTCTCTGTGTTTTCGTTGCCCACACTGCCGTCAGTGCCTATTGAGCTAAGTATGTTTAGGGCAATGACTACCACAACGATGGCTTTACCTGCGCGCAGTACAAAACCTTTTAGCCGCTGCCAAGTTTGGATAAGAATGTTTTTCAAAATGGGTGCGTGGTAGGGCGGCAGTTCCATGACAAATGCGCTTTGGGTTTGCGGCAGCAGATATTTTTTTACCGCTAAGGCGGAAACCACAGCCAGCACAATGCCAATGAGATAAAGCGCGAACACTACGTTTTGTCCATTGGAGGGAAAGAACGCGGTGGCGAATAATGCGTAGACGGTTAGGCGCGCGCCGCAGCTCATATACGGGGCCATAAGAATAGTTAGGATGCGGTCAGACTGACCGTCCAATGCGCGAGTTGCCATAACCGCAGGCACATTGCAGCCAAAGCCCACAATCAACGGCACAAAAGATTTTCCTGCCAACCCCATAGATTTGAGTAAGCGGTCAACAATAAAAGCAATGCGCGCCATGTAGCCCGAGTCTTCTAGCACCGAGAGCACTAGAAACAGCGCGCCAATGACAGGAATAAAGGTACCCACCAACTGCACACCGCCGCCAACACCGTCGGCTAGAAATACGGTCAGCCATTGGGGTGAGCCAATGTTGTTAAGGAGTTGTCTGGGTAATTCCACAAAGAGCGCCGAACCGAGGAGGTCAAAGAAGTCGATGAAGGCCGAGCCGACGTTGATGGAGATCATAAACATCAAATACATCACCCCAAGGAATATGGGGAACGCCAAGATTCGGTGCATAACAATGCTGTCTATCACTTCGGTGTGGCTGCGCGGCTTGGCAATTTGTCGGCTGGCGTTAACTAAAAGCATGTCTATTTGCGCGTAAATGTCTATGTCTGTTTGTTCTATTGATTCAGCTTGATCGGTAACGGGTGGCTTGGGAGCGCTGGCGATGATCTGCGCAATACATGCTTTAAGCGCGTCAACGCCTTGGCCCTTGGCGGCAACCATACCGATGACGGGGCAGCCTAATTCAGCGGATAGTTTTTCTAGATCCAGCTCAAGGCCATAGTCTTTGGCAACGTCCAACATGTTCACCACAACAATCATGGGCTGCTGGGTTTTGCGGAGGCCTTGGGTTAAGTACAGGCCTCGTGCAAGGCTGGAGGCATCTAAGATGTTGATTAGTAAGTCGGCTTCGCAGGCACTAATAAAGTTCTGGGCGATGATCTCGTCTAAGTTGTCGCTGCTGGCATTGAGGCTGTAGGTGCCGGGTAAATCTACCAGCTCTACAGTTTTATTGGTTGAATCCGCGAGTGCAAAGGTGCCGGTCTTTTTCTCTACCGTCACCCCTGGCCAATTACCCACTCTCTGGTGTCGACCGGTGAGGCTATTGAATAGGGTGGTTTTGCCGCAGTTAGGGTTGCCCACTAAGGCAACAGTTAAGGCGACAGTGGTCATGAGATTAATTGCACCAGTAGGGCAGTTGCCTCAGAGGGTCGCAGGGCAAGGCTGAAGTTGCGCAGGCGTATTTGCATGGGGTCACCTAATGGCGCCAGTCGCTCAATGGTAAGCCTAGTGCCAGGGACCAATCCTAAGCGCTGCAACTGGGTAATGTACGCTGAATTTTCTGCGTATCCGACAACGCGCAATTGGCTGCCCAGCGGGAAATCACTGAGGTTTTGCGCAGGCGTTTGGGTTTGGGTTGATGCGGCGGTTGGTGCGGCGGTTGAGGTTGCATTTGAGGTTGATGATGGCATAGCTATTAAGCAAAAATTGCGCGTAACCGTTAAAAAATTGAGACTGGAGGGTGACAGCAAGCCGGTTTTAATGCAAATGATTCTTATTTGTAATTGCGTGCGTAACTGCTAGCGGGATAATTGCTTGGGCGGACGGTTTCTAGGTCTTCTTGGGAAGGAAGGTTGCGCCTAAGTAAGGGCGTTTTTTAAAGAAACGCGCCAAAAGAAACGCGCTAAAAGAAGCGTGTCAGAAACGTGTCAGAAGCAGTGCCCATGCTCGGACACTGCTCACTGCCTGATATTGAAAAGACCCGACTATGATTTCAGGTTCTTATAAACCGCAGATTCAAAATCTTTCAGCATGGCCACAGCATGGGTATCGTAAAAAGGTAAAACCTGAGTGCCAATCACAGCGCATAGATCATTTTCACGGTCGATCCAAAAGTAGCTGTTAAACAATCCAGCCCAAGAAGCAGAGCCTTTAGGACGTCCAGATTCTGTTTGTGCTTCGTGGAGCAAAAAACCTAATCCCCATTTCGCCGGTTGACCAAAGCCCATGTCGAAGTCGCGACTGAATGCTGGCATTTGCGTTGGGCCAGGGGTGACTTCTAAATCACCAATGTGATTTTTAAACATCATATCCACGGTATAGGGCTGCAAAATAGTAGCGCCGTCTAATGTGCCTTGATTCAACAGCGCGCGCATAAACCTAAGG